>WJJA01000384.1 GCA_014729955.1 bacterium | reverse complement strand
GAAAAACCCATTGATTCATTCACCCTTCGGGCGGTCCCAAGCACGTCATCTGCTTTGTTCCGAAGGATTCGCGGTATTGCCATACAGCTTCATCCTTCGCGCCTCGCATCTGACGCACTTTGAACTCGTGAAATATTCGGGTTAGGGCATCTCCAGCTTCTTTTACGAGATCTTATTTGCCGGCTCATGCAATCATTATATAAGTTGAATAGACTAAAGCATGTTGCTTGAATACGATCGTTCCACGCAAGAAGTGCTCTCAATGGTTCTGAAGATCGTTTCACCGGGAACGCGACCTCTCTCGGGCCTTGGTTTCACGCTTGTGCCGGCGGGGTGCTCGCATTACACTTGAAAGATCTGCAGCTTACTTATTGTTCCCAACGAACTCCCATACAGGAGAGCTTTCTCTTGGCTCAGGCCAAACCGAACATCATTATTCTGGTTTTAGACGCTTTACGTGCCCGCAACCTGGGATGCTACGGCATGCCCGGGAACCCCAGCCCGAACATTGATGCCGTCGCCAAACGCGGCGTAGTATTCGAAGACACCTACTCCTCCTTCAACACCACCGACCAGAGCCTGACCTCCATTATGTCCGGTCGATACCCTCGCCATAACGGGATGATGAACCACGGCGACAAGGTGAGCAAAGAGGAGTGGGAGCGTCTCAACCGCACGGACACTCGTCTGACGGCCGAAGTGCTGAAAGAGGCGGGCTATGACACGATCGCGGTGGACTGGATGGGGCGCTGGCACAAGCGCGGGTACGACAACTACGGGTACGAGATCGACCGTGCTGCGGTCGGCCGACTCAAGTATTATTCGTTCGATCTGCCGAAGCAGTACATCGAGTACATGGTCGGGCACCTGCCGATCCTTGAGCTGTACGCGCCGCAGCGGAAGTCGGAAAAGGGCGATCTTGTGAAGGGGCTGAAGGATGTGTGGAGCACTTTCATGTTTTCACGCAGGCTCGCGCAGTTGCAGGATGCAGGGTTTGTGACCGACGTGGCACGCGAACGCATTCGCAACCGTTCTGACAACCCGTTCTTCCTGTTCCTTCACTATTGGGACACCCATACGCCTTACCACTGCCCCAACTCCTACCTGAAACGGTACAACCCGGGCAAGGATCATAATTCCTACCTGACGGCGAAGTATATGGGATCGATATCGTACACCGATTACCATGTCGGCCGCCTGTTCAGCACCTTGCACAAGGAAGGGTTGCTGAACGATACGCTGGTGGTGATCACGTCCGACCACGGCGACAGCCTGACCGAGCACGGGATTTATTTCGATCACCACGGGCTGTACAAGGAGACCACGCACTGCCCGATGGTGCTGCATTATCCGAACCGTTTCCCGCAGGGCAAACGTATTCCCGGTTTTGTGCAGCACATCGACCTTCTTCCGACCTTCTGCGAGTTGCTGGGGATCGAGATGCCGGAGTCGCAGTTTGACGGTCACTCCCTGCTGGGCAGCATCACCGGCGACCGACCGGTCGAGCGAGACCACGTTTTCATTGAGGAATCCTACGTCCAGAAGAAAGCGGCGCTCCGAACGGACACGTATACCTACATCAAGGCGACGGACGGCGAAGGGTGGTGCAACTACTGCCAGAAGGTGCATGTGGGTACCGAAGAGCTGTATGATCTTGAAAACGATCCGGGCGAAGAAAACGATGTCACCTCGGAACGTCCGGAGGTTGCGGCCGAGCTGCGGGAACGGCTGGACCATACCATCGCCGAACTCGATGCGAAACGAGAGGCGGAGCTTGCGTCCACGGGCGACGACGGCGGCGAGGATGTAGAACTGAGTGCCGAAGAAGAAGAGATCCTGAAGAAACGGTTAAAAGACCTGGGCTACATGTAGACCATGGAAGAAAAGATCCAGGCCAAGAACGTCCTGCGATTCGGTTTGCTGCTGGCGGCAGTGAACCTGGGGGCGCTGTTGTCTCTTCTTGTCCTGGACCACGCCTCCGGTTTGAAGATTCTTTCGATGATCGCGGCGGCTCATATCGGCGGGCGCCTGGCGATTATCGGCGCGGGCCTGGAGCTGGAGTTCGGTCCGCTTGTGATCATGAGCGTGACCATGCTCTACAACACGATGTTTGTGCTGATCGTGTTCTCGCTGTTCGTGATGCTGTTCCGTCGCGCCTCCAAGTTTGAATTCATTGCCCGTATCCACCGCAGCGCCAACGAAGCCCGTCAGCTGCGCAACAACTGGAATCATTTCAGCATTATCATGTTCATCCTGATTCCGTTGCCGATGACCGGGGCGATGATGGGCACCCTGATCGCCTATTTTGAAGGATATCCGATACGCAAGACTCTCCTGATCGCGCTGCCTTCGATGTGGTTCGGGGTGATTACGAATACCATCGCGTTTGATTTTGTGTACCAGAGCGTGCGACAGGTCAGCCCGACGGCGACCTTGATCATTACCGTGGCGCTGCTTTCCCTGCCGTTGCTGTACGGTTTCTTCAAACGTAAGAAGCAGGTCGAGCGGACCGATCCGGAAGAGGAGAGGAAGCGCAAACGCCGGGGCGGTTCGTTGAAAGAGAAGACGATCATCAACCTGGCATTTCTTTCCCCTCGTCTGATCAGCGGCTTGCTGGAGAAACTGATTGCCGTCAAGTGGATCAACCGTGTTATTCTGAAGCCGGAAGAGAAAAAGCTGGACCGCCTGAAGAAGGTTCGCAAGCTGCTGGTGGTTTCTGATACCAACATCGGCGATGCGGTGCTGTTTCAGTCGGTGTTCGCGAAGCTGGATCATCTGCTACCCGACACGGAGTTCCATTTCATCTACCAGAAGCGCGCTGAAGCGCTGGTGAAACACAATCCCTATATCGACGCGGCCTATCCTGTGTACGTGGACACCAATTTCAATTCCGAAAGCAACAACTCCGGCGTGAAGGAGATTCTCGAGGCCAATGACTACGACCTGATTGTGAATTTTTACCCGTTCTTTACGAACGGTGAATTCGAGACCTCGCCCGATGCGATGCTGTCGGCTTTCAAGCTGGTGTCGGACATCATCAACACCAAGAACGGTCGTGACGGCATCCCGCATGTGATGCTTCAACTGGATCGCTTCTTCTGCCATTACAGCGATATGCTGACCCAGAACGGCCAAACGCCCGCGATTGAACCCTTCGCCGGCAATGAACTGTTCCTGCCGCGCGATGTTGCGATTCGAGCGCGTAAGGTGTTGCGTGCACTGGATATCCCTTCGACCGCAAGCATCGCGTTTGTCAATCCGGATACCTCTTCCCGGTTTACGAAGCCGCCGGATGATATGCTGCATGAGATTGTGAAGGGGCTGCTGAAACTGGACCGTTACGACACGATCCTGATCGGGCCGGGCTTTACGTTTGAAGGGGCGGAACAGCGTCTGTGTGAGAGTATCCCGGAACCTTTGCGTAAGAACCGGATCAGGCTGCTTCCGAAAGATATCGCCATTGACACGTACGCCGGGGTGATGGACCAGTGCGACCTGGTGATCACCGGCGACACTGCGCAAATGCATATCGCCGCGGCACGAAAGGTATGCATCGACGGGAACGGCACGGTGTACCGCAACCGTACCGCCATGGTGAACCTGATCGGCTCCACGAACGCCCGCATTTACGGGTACGATTCCACCACCGGTATCCATTTGCCCGCCAACCAGGATGCGCCCTCAAAGGTTTTTGAGGGGGCCCCCGCCTGCAAGAACCTCACCTGCATCCACAAAAAGCTGAAGGACTGTGAAGTTGTGCTGTGCTTTGAAGGGGTGGAGTCACGTGATGTGCTTGCCTACATCGAAACCGAACTGACCGCCCTTCCGGCCGTCGCGCGGGCTGTACCGGCATAAGGATTACCGCTTGCCGTGCTGTTGCAGAAAAGGGCGATTCTGAGCCTCCCCGGCGTCCACGACACCGGGCAACGCCTCACCGACAGCTTACTTCTCACATGGGCAGGGCGGGTGTCTCTGCCCGCCGATGAAAGGGTAGGGCGTAGCTCGGGCTACCTCCGGAAAACCACAACCCCGGCGTCCGCGACACCGGGCAACCTCCGGTTGACAGCCTCCCCGGCTACATACCTCGGTAGAGATAACGGATCAGCTTCGGCAGACCGACGCCTTTATAAAGGCGAATCAGGCGGTCCACGAGGCGGGAATGCTCCATCACATAGGACAGCCCGTGCCAGATCCGGTAAGAGGGTTCCATCGCGCTCGCCAGGGCCTTGCGATACCGCAGCGCAGGATCGGGATTGCCGACACGAAGCGCTTCTGTCAGGATTTCCGCTGCGACACGGCCGCTCAGCACTGCACGCCCGACCCCTTCACCGTCAATGCGTGTCGTGGCGGCAATCGCTTCCCCGACCGCCAGCAGACCGCCGTTCGCTTTTTCCAGCGACAACGGCATACCCGCTCGAATCCAGGATGTGCCCCGCGCTCCGACCATCTCGCCGTTTTGCGTAACCGACCGTGCGATGGTGTCCTCGGATGTGAATGCGCCGAACGCCTGACGCAGGCTCATGCCGGGCGTTTTCCTGCCGTTCAGCGCAAAACCGACGCCGATGTTGTGCAATCCGTTCCCCAGCGGGAAAACCCATCCATAACCGGGTTGCACCGCATCGATGAGGGAAATATAGAACGGGATGGTACGATCGGTGCGAACATACCCTCTGAGCGCAACCATGGCGGAAGGGCGATACTCCTGCAAACCATACTCGATCGCAAGGTTCGTACGGCACCCCCCGGCGAGGACCACGTAGCGTGCGACCAGCGGCTCGTCACGATCAAACAGATCGATACGATACCGTCGGTCCTGCAATCGTGTCACACCGGCCGCTTTCCCCTGGACAAACCGTGCCCCTCCGTCAACCGCCCAACCGGCGAGTGCGGCGTCGGTTACCGCACGCCTGCAGCTGTGCACCGGCATGACCGCATCCAGCTCAGCGCCGTACGCTCCACGCAGTTTCAGCGTGTCGTGACGGAACACATGCGGCTGCAGGGCGGGCCAGGCATCGATCGCCTGCAGAAACTTGACAGTATCCGGAGTCAAACCGTCACCGCAGCATTTCTCGCGCGGAAACCGGTCCATTTCCAGCAAGAGGGTACGAGCTCCGCTTCGACCGAGCAGGCCGGCGGCGATGCTGCCGGACGGCCCCGCGCCGATGACCACAACGTCCCATGCACGGTCCACGTCGGCTACCGGGATTTGCTCAACAGCAGGGGCGGGGTTCGACCAGGCTTTGTTCGGTGACCACATGAGGTCCAAAATACGGAGTCTGATTCAGAATCGGAAGGGTCGGTACGGTCCGACCGAGACTTCTGCAGGCCTGAGTTCAAACGGATTGAAGATGACGCATCAATTGGGCGAGAGAACTGATATCGGATTCCAGCTTGATCAATGCCGTGGCCGGATCGTTGAGGAAGTCATCGCGTGTGAGAACATTCCGTTGAGGTTCTCGTGAACCGGTGGTCCAGTGAAAATGGTGGAAGGGCCTCAGTTCCGCCTCACGGGTCACACGCCCTCGTGTCCATTCGTCCCCGTACCGGAATCGCCCCAGGTCATACACCGTGTTGAAAAGACGTTCCGCAACCAGGTACATCCCTTCCACCCGTCGTTTGGCCGTTGCAAAATCCGCCTTCTCAATTGGGAGCAGCTTTTTCAGCGCTTCCATGAGTTGCTCGGGGGTCAGGGTTGCGTCTCTCTCGAACTCGGAGATGATCTGATCGATCTTATCCTGCAAATCATCCATCACATAATACAACTTGCCTCTGACAGCCATCTGAGTGCCTCATCGATGGTTACGCATAAAGGGGAAGAAAACCGGAGCCCCTCAATGGGTGATCAAGACGGCAGGTGTCCGCTTCGTTGCAGTGCTTCGCAAAATATGGCGAATCGATTACGGAACTGCAAGATAGATGGCAAAATCAAAACAAGAATACCTAGCACTTCCGAAATAGAAGAAAAACTTAGTCTGCTGGAAACACTTCGCTTGGAGTTTGGCGACCCGGTGCAACCGCTGGGTTCGACCCCCCCGGCAGGTGCAGGGTTTGCGTCGGGAAAGCAAAACTCAATCCCAATGCATGAATCTCATGCATGAATGCGAGCAGCAGTTCTTCACGTACCTGCAGGTATTCCGCCCATTGCGTGGTCTTTGTGAAACAGTAGATGAAAAGATCCAGGCTGTAGGGGCCGAAAGCATTGAAATTGACGAGATAAAAACTGTGATCCATTCGCGCGTCATCCGCGATCACCTGCTTCAGACGTTGCACCGCTTCCTGCAATTTTGCCGGCGGAGTATCGTACGTCAACCCCAGCGTGAACGTAATACGACGCTTCTGCATCCGTGACCAGTTGTTGATCGCAGTCGTGGTCAGATTGGCGTTCGGCAGAGTGATCAGGCTGTTTGCGAAAGTACGGATACGTGTAACCCGAAGTCCGACCTCCTCCACGGTCCCCTCGATTCCGCCGACTTCGATCCAGTCGCCGATCACGAAAGGACGGTCCACGAAAATCACCACGCTGCCGAACAGGTTCGCCAGGGTATCCTTTGATGCCAGGGCGATAGCCGCACCACCGAGTCCAAAGCCGGCAAGCAGTGATGCGACCGAGTACCCCAGCTCCTGCAGAATCATCACAAGTGCGATCACGATGAAAAAAAGCTTCATCGTACTGCGCGCCACCGGTAACAGTTGATCGTCCAGCGGCGTTTCTGTACGCTTGGCTTTGCCCAGCAGCTCGTGCACAATCGCATCGGCCAGCGAAATACCCAGCCATGCACCGAGCAGAATCATACCGGCCCGCACCAGCGCGAACAGAAGTCGGTCGACATCAAACGGTTCCGTCGGCAAAGGCAGAGCGAGCAGTGCCAGCCAGATACCTCCCCAGAGTGCGATGACACCGAGCGGTTTGGCCGACCCCTTCAATATGCCGGCGAGGATCACACGATCCGACTGTAGCGCCAGGCTGTGAGACCGATGCAATCCTGTGAGAACCATAAATCGCACCAGGGCTCCCGCGAGAATCCAAAGGAAAGCGAGTCCCAGCTGCGGCAGGGAAATGCCCAGTACCGTAGTTTTTACGATCTCTTGCCAGCTTTCCATGGACGATATCCGTTCTGTAGTTGACCTCTCCGATAAGGATGGTTTTCACGGGCACCGGGTTTGCCGTAAGCCTCCGCGGTAATGCACGGTTGTATCATGTCACGCAAACAGGCTGTCGCAAAAGGTGTCATCCCGCCCAAAATGCCGGCGGGCAAGGCCGGCGCAGGTCGGGATCCAGTTTCCTGTGTAAGAATAGAAATATCAGTCTTTGTGGTTTTTCCGTGGTACGAATAATCGCCGCGGAATACCATTCTGCGACAGCCTGGCAAGCCGGTATGCAGCGTCGTTAAAAGAGAAGAACATCAATGTTTTATTCTTACCTGGAAGCAATGATGTCGCAAGCAAAACGCCATTTTATGACAACCTCGAAAACCGGAATGGTGTATACGCTCACTCGTTCAACTATATCACCCGCGCCGCACCCCGGGTGTGCCCATCGTCACCAGGGGCTCTATTGCGCATCCCAAAAGAGGTTGCAGGCATGTTACTCATGCCCTAACATTTGATGCAAGCGGATTTTGCGGCACAAATGAGAGGAGCATGCGATGGTAGACCCCCTGTGGAGCCCCGGTCCCGAACGTATCCGAAATGCCAACCTCACACGTTTCATCGAGATGGTCAACACACGGTATGAGCTGCGGCTGCAGGAGTATACCGAGCTGTACCAGTGGTCTATCGTCAACCGTGAGGATTTCTGGTCGACCTTATGGGACTTCACGGGTGTAGTCTCGGACCGAAAACCGGACCATCCCGTCGTACGCAACGGCGAAGCGATGCCGGGCGCTGTTTGGTTCCCGGATACCCGCCTCAACTTCGCCGAGAACCTGCTGCGTTACCGGGACAACCATCCCGCCCTCATCGCGAACGACGAAACCGGCCGTGTACGTGAAATCACCTACGCCGAGCTGTTCAGTGAGGT
>WJJA01000383.1 GCA_014729955.1 bacterium | reverse complement strand
CTCATGGGCTGCCTACCGGTGGCTTGTGAAACGGCTGGGTACCGAACCAGCGTGGGAAAGCGTGGACGATCTGCGCCGGCTTGTCGAGCCGTTGAAGCCGTTGCGATTTGTCACCGCCACGGACGGCAACCACGGACGCGGAGTCGCCTGGACGGCTCGCCGGCTCGGGGTGGATGCGGAGGTTTTCATGCCGCGAGGTACAGTATCGGCACGGATCGAAGCGATTCGCTCGGAAGGTGCGACGGTGACCGTGGTGGACGGCTCGTATGACGAAACCGTGCGGGTCGCAGCCGAGTCGCTTGATGACCGTGCAGTCCTGATTCAGGATACCGGCCGGCCGGGCTATGAAGAGATCCCGCGCTGGATCGTAGAGGGATATGCCACGCTTCACCATGAAATTGAGCGGGATCAGGTGCTCCAACACCGTAGACCCGATATCGTTATCGTCCCGGTCGGCGTCGGTTCCCTTGCAGAAGCGGCGGTTCGGCACTGGCGCAGTTCGGCCTCGGAGGATCGGCCGCTGTTGGTGTCCGTGGAACCGCTCTCTTCGAACTGCCTGATGGAATCTCTTCGCCTCGACGAACGTATTTCCCTGCCGGAGGGGGACGGCACCATCATGGCCGGTTTGAACTGCGGGACCGTTTCATTCACATCCTGGCCGATTCTGCGAAGAGGGCTCAATCTCGCCCTGGCGCTGGACGACACCTGGGCTGCAGACGCCGTGCGATGGGGAAAACGGCAGGGTCTTATATCGGGCGAATCCGGTGCCTCCGGCATCGCCGCACTTCTTGCCCTGGTGAAGGACCCGGTCTTAAGGGAGGCGGGTGATGCGCTCGGTGTGGGGCTGGACTCAACCGTGCTGCTGTACAATACCGAAGGCATCACCGATCCGGAGGGTTACGGGCGGCTTGTGGACCGTTAAGATCTTTTTCAGTGTCGGGTCACTCCCGCTGACACGGGTCAAGACCCGACAGAACGCTTCAATAACGTTCCGTCCGGTTTGGACGGCTGCAGGCAGAAGTGTCCTGATGGTTGCCGCCCCTCCATCTGCTGAACGTG
Source organism: bacterium (assembly GCA_014729955.1). GTDB lineage: Bacteria > Electryoneota > Electryoneia > Electryoneales > Electryoneaceae > WJJA01. Next base: position 2,612 of record WJJA01000383.1, on the reverse strand, counting down.
CAATAAGAAAGGTCGACAGATTATCTCACGTATCGGCACCTGTTTAACACTTCTATGGAAGCGTGTTTCCAAAACACCTCGAGCAAGACACGAAAACCCCAAATCTTGATATCGGTGCAGACTTTATTATCTTTCAATCGATCCCTGAAATGTGATTCGGATCACTTGAAACCATTGCCTCTGTTTGCATAGATAGTCTACTTTGCCTCCAAATTGCAGGGAGATCCAGCTTTATGGCAGTTTTTCTCATCCTTGGTGTCGGGCGGCAGGGTCTCGCGGCCGCCTGGGACCTGCAGCAACACGGCGGCGACCTCATTCTGGCAGATCAACACGCTCCCACCCTTCGACAGGCCCTTGACAAGCTGCAACTTCCGGACGATCGCGGCCACCTGATCGATTTTTCAGATGAAGGGACTGTGCGCGGATTGATGCAGCAGGCGGACGGCGCCCTGTTCGCGGCAGACTACGCTTTGAACGTTGCATTGACACGGTTGGCCATAGAGACAAATACGTATGCGGTGGATTTCGGCGGCAACCATGATGTTGTCTACCAGCAGCATGTGCTGAATGACCAGGCGCGAAACGCGGGTATCGGTATCATTCCCGACGCCGGTTTAACCCCTGGATTGGCGGGGATTCTTGTCGCCGGGGGGGTCAAATCGCTCGACAGTGCCCATTCTGCGAGAATCCGTGTCGGCGGCTTGCCGCAGGAGCCGAAACCGCCGCTGAACTACGGACTTCTATTCAGTGTGCGCGGGCTGACCAACGAATACCTCGAAGAGAGCGTGGTGCTTTCGCACGGCAAACGTGAAATCCGCATGCCTTTGACCGGGCTGGAAACCGTGCAATTTCGCGGCAACGTGTTCGAGGCGTTTTATACCTCCGGCGGTACATCAACTCTGCCGGAAACCTTCGCCGGCGTTCTGCATACGCTTGACTGCAAAACGTTGCGTTATCCAGGCCATGCCGAATTGATGCGCTTCGCATTCGACATCGGCTTGATGGGCGATGAACCCCTGCCGATCAACGGCGACAGGGTCAATCCCAGGCAGGTCTTCGAAACACTTTTGGCGAAGCACCTCCCGCATGATCCTCCCGATACGACCTGGCTGCGTGTCCGGGTGGAGGGCAAGCAGGGGAACACGCCGATGGATGCGATCTATGAAATGGTCGATCAATTTGATGAAACCACCGGCTTGACATCCATGCAGCGCACCACCGCCTTTCCTGCAAGTATTCTGCTGAAGATGCTGGTGGACGGCGAATTTGCGGAGGACGGTGTGCTCTACCAGGAGCGCGTCGTCGATGCACAGCGGCTGATGAAACGCCTTGCAGAACGCGGTGTCATTATCGACTTTGAATTAACGCCTTCCGTTTGATTCGCGTTGGTTCACATGGGTCAAGGCGGGGTGGAATCGGCGGACGGTGCTGTAACCTTCCGGTTGGCATACCACTACGCTTATGGGGGAAACGGCCCACCGGCATGTCATCTGCTTTGCTGCGAAGGATTCGCGGTATGGCCATACAGCTCCATTCTTCGCGCCTCACATCTGACGCAGATTGAACTCGTGAAATATGCGGGCTAAGAATTGACAATCTTTGAACTCGTGAAATATGCGGGTTCGCATGGAACCCTCGCTCGGTTGTTCTTTTCAATGCCGTTCAACAGGCTTTCGAAACGGGACGGCGTGATCCGACAGTCCTTTTCGATTTCATCCCCTCACCGCGAGAAATGCAGCGCTCCCTTCCATTGCAACCCCGGAGCCCGCACGGTATCTTTGGAACTTCTAACCCCATTGACACAAAAGGCAATCACCGATGCAGTACCTTGGTCCGCAGTGGCCCCCGATGTTCCGCCGGCGCCCCACCTATCTGCGTGTCAACCTCGATGCGATCGGGCACAATCTCGCCATCCTGCGTGAACGTGCGAAGGGCGCGCAGGTCTGCGGTGTGTTGAAGGCGAATGCATACGGTCACGGCCTGGTGCCGATCGCCTCGAAGCTGTCGGATGAGGGTGTGGATTTTTTCGCGGTGGCATTCCCGGAAGAGGCGGTTGAATTGCGACAAGCGGGGCTGGAGGCGCCGATTCTTGTGCTCGGCGGCCTGGTCGGTTACCAGGTGAAGCACTTCCTCGACTACCACATCGACCTGACCGCGTCCAGCTTGTACAAGGCGCAGCAGATTTCTTCTGAAGCGCAGCGAATGGACCGGACCGCACGTGTGCACCTGAAAATCGACACCGGGATGAATCGTATCGGCGTGCGCGCCCACAACGCCGTGGCGTTCGCCCTCGAAGCGGCACGTCTGCCGAGGTTGGAAATCGTCGGCATCTTCAGTCATTTTGTGCGTGCCCAGGGCCCGGACCTGTCGCTCGCCGAACGGCAGCATGTGATCTTCGCCGAGGTGCTGGACGAATTGAAGCGTAACGGCCTGGAGATCCCCCTGGTGCACATGGCAAACAGCGCGGCGTTGTACAACATGCCCGACTCGCTCTACACCATGGTACGGCCGGGCATCACCCTGTTCGGCTGCGCGCCGGGGATTCACCTGGAGGGGGTGCTGCCGCTGAAACCGGCCTTGACCGCGCACACGGAAGTGGTCTACTTCAAGGG
>WJJA01000382.1 GCA_014729955.1 bacterium | reverse complement strand
TACTATATTAACAAAAAGATAGTGTCGCGCTATATGGTTTTGCTTCGGCACAGAATGTTTTCAAGGCAAACTCATCTATTCATTCCCCCTTCGGGCGGTCCCAACTGCGTCATCTGCTTTGTTGCGAAGGATTCGCGGTATTGCCATACAGCTTCATCCTTCGCGCCTCGCATCTGACGCACTTTGAACTCCTGAAATATTCGGGCTAACGCAGGGCATGCGGCGGATTGGTCGGCCGTGAGGCAAGGACTTGCGGCGGTACACCCTGCGGAAGCCGTAAATGTCCGAGCTTCGTCGCACATTTCTCACCCATTCCGAACAGGTCAATCGTTGAAAAGGTGGAAGTCCTTTCAAAAACGAAAAACGTTATGTTCAGCTGCATTGTTACAATTTTGCTCTCGGAGTTCTCATGCTCGTATGTAAGGTATAAAAAATGGTATTTCAAGAATTTACGAGAGGAGTCGATCATAACAGCGGAATGCGTTGCATTGGTATCCATTTTATGTATTTATAATGATTTGATATTCACCATCGTTCGTTTTCATCTATGGCTGATTCAAACACGAAAAGGAACGAATCGTTCGGCAAGACTGTTTTTCATGATGGCTGTGCCACATATTTGCCGCCAAACAGTTAATGTGGGGTGGTTTGATCATGCGATACGTTTTCATCTCCATTCTCATCATGCTGATTGCGCTGGTCCTGGTATTCACACCGAGTCCTTATTCCATAAAAAAGGACTCATTGGAAAGCGCTATTACGTTCTTCACGGGTGCCTATCATGGAATAACAATACTTTATTCTAGTGTAATTGTATTATTTGATGGTCAAGCATGCATCTATAATACAAACATTGCGTGTTCATGGTATAAGGCGGGGTATTGGGTTGGTATAAGTTCTCTGATGCTGGTTGTTACCAAAGTACTTTCAAGTGGCGATCGATAGCGCTTGTAGAATCATTATTATCTTCTCATACACTTTTTTCAGATGTTCAACGTGTACTTTCGTCCAGTAGAATACCTCGATTCAAGCATTTTCTGTTCGATATGCTTGATGTTTCCCGCCCGGACGAGTTACCTGCCGCAGTACTTGGAGAGTTTTCAATTGAGACCACTTCTTCCGGGGTGGAATTGGCAGAAGTGTGCCTCCGTACTTTCGTGCAGTAGACTCGCAGCTCGATATTATGCGGTGTACCTACTTCGATGATCACGACCCATACAGCAAACGGAGAACTTCATGCAGCGTCCGGTCGTCCTGTGTGTGCTGCTGCTCGCAGCGCTGCTGCTTGTCGGTTGCGCGGCGGGTCCAAACCCGTCCGAGCACAGCCCCGATGAAGCGGGAAAGGTTGCAGGATTCTGGAAGGGGCTCTGGCACGGTTTCATCATCGTGATCACTTTTATCATCTCCCTGTTCAGCGACAGTGTGACCATCTACGAGGTGCACAACAACGGCGGCTGGTACAATTTCGGATTCTTCCTTGGCGTGGGCGCCGCCCTTGGCGGCAGTGGATCCGGTGCGTGCAGGGGGACACGAAAGAAATAGTCTTTCAAGCACTTATCACTCGGACGGTCCGGTGTTTCGGGCCCGGGGGATTTCCGACCACAGGTGACGCGTCCTCCGGTATGCGATCACGTTCCGACCTGAGGATCCGGCGGATGAGAATGGCATTCAATCAGCCTGCGACCTCACGGAACCAGGTGTCAATCCTCACCCGATTGCATGGAATCCCTGTCGCCGGTCATTATCTTTCCTCCCTGTCCACACCCAAACGAGAGGCACTCCCATGCCCACACATCCTTCGTATACGGCATTGAAACAACACATGCATGAGATCGAGTTGATCGATTCCACCTTGCGTCTGCTCGAGTGGGACGATTCCACCTATCGTCCCGGCGGGGCATCGGAATGGCGTGCCGAGCAGACCGAGTATTTCACGGGGAAACGTCATAGGTTATTCACCGATTCTCGTGTGGGCGAGTGGATCAAGGCGGCAGAAGAGGAGCTTAAGGATGCAGATCCCCTGGCGCCGGAGCGTGTGAATGTGCGTGAATGGAAGCGCAGCTACAACCGGATCACGAAGCTGCCGCAGTCGTTGGCTGAAGCATTGGCGAGTGCGCAGGTCACAGGTCGGATGGTTTGGATCAAGGCACGTCAGGAAAAAGACTTCAGCCTGTTTCTGCCCGCTTTGCAGACTCACCTGAAGCTGGCACGGGAGAAAGCGGACGCATACGGCTACGACGAGAACCGGTACGACGCATTGCTGGACGAATACGAACCGGGCGCACGGCAGTCTGAGGTGTTGCCGCTGTTGCGAGACATGCGGGAGAAGGCGGTGCCGCTGCTGAAACGGATCACCGCCTCCGGGCATCAGCCGGATCTTTCCATTTTGCAGGGAAGCTACCCGAAACCCGCTCAGTACGAGCTGTTCCGCGAAATCACAACCGCACTGGGGTATCGTTTCGAGGAGGGCAGTCTTGATCCGACTCATCACCCCTTCTGCACGACGCTGGGGCGTGGCGATACCCGGATTACAACCAATTACGACGAGACCGATCTTACGAAGGCGCTGTTCAGCACGCTGCACGAAGCCGGGCACGGGATGTATGAACAGAACCTGCCGTCGGAGTATTACGGGGAGCCGGCCGGGCTGTTCGCTTCAATGGGAATCCACGAATCGCAGTCGCGCCTGTGGGAAAACCAGGTCGGGCGCAGCGAAGGCTTCTGGCGCTACTGGCTGCCCAGGGTACAGACACGTTTTGCGGACTCGCTCGGTGCCGTGACCCTGCCGTCCTTCCTGCATGCGGTCAACGCAGTCCAGCCCTCCTTCATTCGCATCGAGGCGGATGAGTTGACTTACAATCTTCACATCCTTCTGCGTACGGAGCTGGAGGTGGAACTCCTCAGCGGTGACCTCGGGGCAGAGGATCTTCCCGAAGCCTGGAACGAACGGTTCGAGTCTTACCTGGGGTTGAAAGTTCCCGACGATGCGGTGGGCTGTCTGCAGGACATGCACTGGGCCCTTGGATTGATCGGATATTTTCCGAGCTATTCGCTGGGCAATATCTATTCTGCCCAGATCATGGACGCCGCCGCCCGTGCCCTGCCTGACATGAATGAGCGGTTCGCACGAGGGGAGTTTCGACCACTGCTGGACTGGCTGCGCGAAAAGGTTTATATCCATGGTCAGCGTTACGGTTCACGGGACCTGGTGCGTGTGGTGACCGGCAGCGAACCGGATGCTTCGCATCTGACGGCGTACCTGCACGGCAAGCTGGAGCCGTTGTACGAGTTGTAAGCACGACGGAGCTACTGCTCTTCCATATGCTGTGAGTGATCTGTACGTGACGATGTCGTGTCTTGCTTGCCACAGGCGAGCGTGACCTGACGGAAGTTGCCCTTCCATTCAGTCGTTAGAGCACGGTGTTCGCAGGATCGAACAGGTTGGAGTCTCCTGCTACGATCCCGTATCTTGCCCCGCATGAGCGAAGTGAAGCGTACTGATATCGCCGCGATGTTTGACCGCATCTCAGGCGGGTATGATCTTGCCAACCGTCTACTGAGTCTTGGCTTCGACCGCGAATGGCGCAATCGGGCTCTCTGCGAAGCCGCTCCGCTGCCGGGTGAACGATGGCTCGACATCGCCTGCGGCACCGGCGACATGATCGAAGAAGGATTGTGCACCGAACCCGGCTCATACTGGTACGGCCTGGATCCGTCCTTCGGGATGCTGAAAAGCATGAGGGAACGCCCGCGCCTGGCCGGTGTGCCGCGCCTGGTTGCGGCATCAGAAGCTCTGCCGTTGAGGTCCTCTTCCTTTGACGGCGTCACCATCGCATTCGGGTTGCGCAATTTCGAGGACCGGGAACGGGGGCTGCGTGAGATCGCACGTGTGCTGCGACCCCGCGGCCGCCTGGTCATCCTGGAGTTTCTTCCTTCAGAACAGCGCCGCTGGGGATTCGGCACATTGACACGCCTGTATCTGAACCGTGTCCTTCCACGACTGGGCGGGTGGATCACAGGTCACCGCGACGCCTATGAGTACCTGAACCAATCCTCACGCGCCATGTGGATTGCCTCGCATCTTCATGACGTCCTCGACAGCGCGGGTTTCACCGCTGTCCGCATGCAGCCGATGATGATGGGGGTGGTGACACTTACCTCAGCGGTGAGGGCCTGACAACGGGGCGCGGCACTTCGATCAGGCGACCAGGGGGTCGGTTCATCAGTTACTCTGCGCTTCTTTCATCCTCACCACTTCACGCTCCCGGTACAGCGCTTCAATCTGCCCGAGGAGATCTCGGTCATCCATGAACCGGACAATCTCATCCGCCACAACATCATTTCCGTAG
>WJJA01000052.1 GCA_014729955.1 bacterium | reverse complement strand
TAAAAACCATATTAACAATAAGATAATATCACGACATGCAGTTTTTCTCCGGCACAGATTGTGTCCAGGTCAAACTCATTTTTTCATTCCCCCTTCGGGCTATAGACGAATAAACGGCCGTTCTCCGCAGGCGCCGGGTTGAATCCGTGCTGCACGAGAACGGCCGTACAGGTTTTCTGAGGCTCTTACCTCCGCGAAGGCGGGGCCGGAATTACACTTTCGCGGTTTTCCAGGCGGAACCACGGAACTTCAGCATCATCGTCATGCTGAATGCGACGATGTAGAAGGCAAACGCGGTCCATGCCCCGGTCAGCTTCCAGTCCGCGACAAACATCAGGAAGTACGCCAGCGGCAGGAAGATGGTCCAGTTAATGATCACCTCGGCGATCATGACAAAACGGTTCAGCCCGGCACCATAGAGTGCGAAGCTGAACACCATGCCCAGCGCATCAAAGGCCTGCACCGCTCCGATGATACGCAGCGGCAGCCTGGACGCTTCGATGACCGCCGGATCGGTGGTGAACAACGCCGTGATCCACTGCGGCGCGAAGATGAACACCAACCCGATGAAACCCATCAGGAAGGCACCGATGCGGCCGGCTTCCCAGCCGTACTCCTCGGCCTTGTCCGGACGTTTACGTCCCAGCTCCTGCCCGACCAGCGTGGCGGCGGCGGTACCGATACCCGCGCCCGGCAGGAAGCTGAATGACATCACCGCAATGCAGATGTTTGCCGCAGCCAGCTCCACGGTGCCGACACGTGCGACCAGCGCCATGAAGGCGGTGAAGCCGAGCATCACTGAAAAATCATGGAAACCGCTCGGCAGCGCGAGGCGCACCACGCTCCACATGCCGTCGCGACGCAGGTTCGACACACGCAGATAGCCGAATCGTTTGCGCCACTTCGGTCCCAGCGCCATGGCGAAGAAGACAACCGCGCCGACCAATGTCGCAAGGGTGCTCGCCAGACCCGCACCCGCCGCACCAAGCTTCGGTGCGCCGAAATGACCGAAGATCAACATGTAGTTGAGCCCGACGTTCAGCAGGTTGACCAGCACCGCCACCCTCATATGCATGTAGGTGGCGCCGACTCCGTTGAAAAAGCCCTTGTGCCAGGCGATGACCATGAACGGCAGCGCTCCGAGCAGACGCAGGAACAGGTACTCCTGCCCCATCTCCGCCACGGCAACGCTGTCCACGAACAGTGGATAGACCGCCCGCATGCCCGGCGCGATCAGCATGGTGCCGATCAAACCGATCGAAAGCGCGAGTGCCGCCGCATTGTCGTACGTGCGGCCGACGGCCTTCCACCGTTCTTCTCCGTAACGACGTGCGGTAACCGCCTGCACGCCGACATTCAAGCCGTTCATCGTGCCGAGCACGAGCCAGCTGAGTACACCCCCCATCCCGACCGCCGCAAGGGCAGCCGCACCCAGTCGTCCCACCATCGCGGTGTCGACCAGGTTTACCAGGGTCTGCGACAACATACCGACCACAACCGGAACCGCCGGTTTCATCACCTCCCTGGAAAGACGTGGTGTTGGGAAAATGCGCAACATGGTCCTTCATCCTTTTCGTAGTGTGCGTGCGCACGTCTTTCCGGCCCTGCATGTCCCCGGGATTGTTGTGACGGGCAGGGACCCCCGTCTCGATCAAGCTTCATCGCAGGTTCAGGATTGGTTGAAACAGAACCATCGCTCTCCGTACCGGCGACAGTCCTTCCGGACCATGCGGCTCACGGGCCTCAACAGGGGGGTGTTCGTGTTGAATATCCCCTGTGCAACCCCGAACCTCAAGTCCGGGTTCCCTCCTTTTCTGCTCGATCACCATTCCGGTCGGGGTACCATGAAAAAACCCGGACCGAAGAGGCCCGGGTTGGGGGAATCAGCTCTGGATTCTCACTTCCCTAGTGCCTCTTTCATCGCCTGTCCGATGGTCGCGGGGGACTCGGATACCGTGATGCCGGCCTCTTTCAGCGCGGCAATCTTGTCTTCTGCGGTGCCCTTGCCGCCGGCGATGATCGCACCGGCATGGCCCATGCGACGTCCCGGAGGGGCGGTGCGGCCGGCGATAAACGCCGCGACCGGCTTCTTGAACTCGTTCTTGATATAGTCGGCCGCCTTCTCTTCCGCATTGCCGCCGATCTCCCCGATCATCACCACGCCTTCAGTCTCGTCATCTTCGTTGAACAGCTTCAGTGCGTCCACGAAGTTGGTGCCGTTGACCGGGTCTCCGCCGATGCCGATCGCGGTGGACTGCCCCAGCCCCTGCTCGGTCAGCTGGTGAACCGCTTCGTAGGTCAGGGTGCCGGAACGGCTGATCAGGCCGATGGTGCCGCGCTTGTGAATGAAGCCGGGCATGATGCCGATCTTCGCTTCGTCCGGGGTGATCACGCCGGGGCAGTTCGGCCCGATCAGGCGTGTTTCCGGGTACTTTTTCAGCTGGTGCTTTACCTTCAGCATGTCCGCCACCGGGATGCCCTCGGTGATGCAGATCACCAGCTTGATGCCGGCGTCCGCTGCCTCGAGGATGCCGTCCGCGGCGAACGGCGGCGGCACGAAGATCACCGACGTGTTCGCGCCGGTTTCCTCTACCGCTTCCTTCACGGTGTTGAACACAGGACGGTCCAGGTGCACCTGCCCGCCCTTGCCGGGGGTGACCCCGCCGACGACATTGGTGCCGTACTCGATCATCTGCTCGGCGTGGAAGGTGCCTTCGCTGCCGGTGATGCCCTGCACGATCAAACGTGTGTCTTTGCCTACCAGGATGCTCATGAGTCAGTCCCCTGTTCCTCTATATCCTTTTCTTTAAACCTCGAAAGTATGATGTAGTTGAGAAGCTTGCGATCTTCTTGGTTGATATTTATAAATGCCAGTTTGTCTTTCATATCCTCTAGAGAATACGTATACGCAAGCTGCCCGAAGGCTTCATCGATAAATGAAACACTTGCAACGATTAAGTCCTCGAAGTCAACTATTATCTTTTGCTCAGAATCCCAAAACTTCT
>WJJA01000381.1 GCA_014729955.1 bacterium | reverse complement strand
GGTCAGCATCGTTGCGCGGAAAGTGCCGGAATTCGGTTCGGTTTCCCGCATGATCACACGAATCTGGTCGCCGCTGCTGGTTTCAACATCCACCAGGGCCCAGTCACGTACCTTTGGGTGGGCACCACGACCGATTAACTGCAGGTAGAGATAGGATTGAAGTCCGACATAGGAGGTCGGCAGTTCGACGTTATACTGCGGGTCCTCGTAAATCTCCATTTCCCAAAGCGAGTCGGGGCGAAGGGCGGTTGAATCCGCCGGCGCCTCCAGCACAGGGTTAATGACCACGGGAGGCCTGTCCGGATGGAAATTGCGGTCGCGATACTTTCTGTCCAGCAGGATCGGGTCGCTGGTGCCGTAAAAGTTCATGGTGCCGTCCAGCGCTTCCTGAAAGGCGCCGGTGGAAGATTGTGTGGTGATCGCCGTGTTGTCTTCACCGGTGATGAAACTGTTTTCCTTCACCGTCGGCGTGCCGGACCGATAGACGATATTCGCACCTTCGTTTTCTGATTCATTCTTCCGGAACACGTTCAGTCGAACTGTCGGCGATGAGCCGTTCAACGCCAAACCGCCTCCGTCACGGCCTGCGAGGTTTCGTTCGATTACGTTGCGCACGACAGCGGACGGACTGAGCGATAGGTATACACCGCCGCCGTCACGGCCGGCCTTATTGTTCAGAATGAGGTTATCTTCCAGGAAGACATTGGCGTTCAAGCTGATGTAAACGCCGCCGCCGTTGCCAAGGGCTTCATTGTTTAACACGGTGCAATTGCGGACCGTGGAACGCGCACCGTTGATCAGTGCGATGCCGCCGCCGTTTTGTGAGAGTCCGCCTTCGACCTGGAGGTAGCGCAGAGCCGGGCTGCCGCCGTTCACCAGGACCAGGCCCGCTTCGTAGCCGGCGACCATCTCCCCGCCGCCGACGAAAGTCGCCCATTCGACAATGCTGCCGGACTGGTAGTTGTGTTGATCGTCATAGACCGCACGACAGCCTGTGTCCAGCAGGAGACGGCCCCAGCGGCTTCCGGTTTCCTGCGGCTCGAACTGTATCGGGTTTTTCGAGGTGCCTCGCGCAAAAATCTGCCCTTCGATTGTCAGCATTGCCGCGGGCCCCATCTTGATGTTGGTTCCGGGGCCGATGTACAAGGTGTCCTGCCGACCGAGGCGAACCTCTCCGTTAATGGTGATGGAAGAAAACGCGGGCCAGCGTGTCACACCGGAAGGAAAATCAGCTTCATAGCTCTGAGTTACAGAGGTTCCTCCATACAGGACCGGGTCCAGGCCGCCCAACGGAGTCGGCCGGGGTTGTGAGGCGAGAGTGTCGCCGGGTACACCTGTTGCTGATGCCGTCGTATCGCTTGCTGGAGTTGTGTCGACGGCTGTCGATTCCTGCCCCTGAACCGTAAAGGAGGCTGCTGTGAGTAGAGCCAGGAAGATAATACCGAGTCGCCGAGAACTGAGGTGTGAACGCTTTTCCATCACCGGCCTCTTCGTTTTAAGACGTATCGGAAGGAACATGATGCCGCAGTTTTGAGAGCTGAGCAAGTATACCACTCGTCTTCCGGTACACTCAAGGGTTACCGAAAAAACAGGCGACCGGATAGCTCTCATGAGTGGTCTGAAACCCGCATGAATCCATAATTTCCTTAATTCAGAGCCGACACCCGGTGAGATTTGCCGGAGCATGGGAGCCTGTAGTTACTTTGTCTACCCTACTTCTGAACATGACGCATGGACAGCTTTATGTGGTATTCTCACCCGCTCACGAATGCCGTGCTTCTCAAACGTTACAAGCGGTTTCTTGTCGATGTCCTCTTGCCCTCCGGAGAAACTCTGACGGTCCATTGTCCCAATTCGGGTTCGATGGCAGGCTTGCTGGAAGAAGGCAACCCGGTGCGGATCAGCGGTCCTCACGGCGCTCATCGAAAACTGCGTTTTACGCTTGAGCAGATCCGGATACGCCGTCCGGACGGGCGTCGGGTTTGGGTCGGTGTGAACACCTCCATCCCCAATGTTCTAGCAGAAGAGGCTGCCCGGTTGAAACGTCTCCCGGGACTGCACTTCTACACGGAACCTAGAAGAGAGGTTAAGCTCGGAGAGCGATCCAGGATCGACATGCTCTTGTCCGCACCGGAGTTGCCACCCTGCTGGGTCGAAGTCAAGAATGTGACGCTGGTACAGGAAGATACCACCCTGAAGCTACCGGTGAACACGGGTACGATCGCGGCGTTTCCCGATGCCGTCACTGCAAGAGGACGGAAACACCTGCTGGAACTGGCAGATCGAGTGCATGCGGGGGAGCGTGCTGTGATGCTATATGTGGTGCAGCGAGGTGATGCGGAGTCTTTTGCCCCGGCTGTCGGCTTCGATCCGGAATATTCCCGCACTCTGCAGGAGGTCGTGAAACGTGGAGTGGAGGTGATCGCCATGAGGGCGCGAGTTTCGGCACGGGGAGTGTTCCTGCGGAGGGTTCTTCCGACTGTGTTCGACGGCCTTGCCGGAAACTAATCCGAATAGTTCACGAGTTCAAAGTGCGTCAGATGCGAGGCGCGAAGGATGAAGCTGTATGGCAATACCGCGAATCCTTCGGAGCAAAGCAGATGACGTGCTTGGGACCGCCCGAAGGGTGAATGAGTAAATGGGTTTTTCTCTTTTACGTCTGGGTACAAATCGTCGCCGGGAGGAAGTGACAAATTGGGGAACATCTTCCTGTAAAACCAGTCCTTACC
>WJJA01000380.1 GCA_014729955.1 bacterium | reverse complement strand
CAACTTCAGTGCGAGCGCCCGCGCCCACGCATGAGCGCCGACGATCAACACGCCCTGGGGTTTGCCGAGGCGCAGCTTAAGCAAATGAGCCAGCGGAAGGGCGGTCAAGCCGTACACGGTTACCGTGGAAATGATCACGAGGAAGATGATCGGTACGAGTCGTTCGGCGCCGGGTATGCCGATGCGTTTCAGTTCAAACGCGAATACGCTTGTGACCGCGGCGGCCACGATCCCGCGCGGTGCCATCCAGCCGATGAACAAGGACTCCCGCCAGGAGGTGTTTGTGCCGATGCTGCTCACCAGCGCCGACAGCGGCCGTATCACCAGGATCAGCGCAGCGACGAACAAGAAGTCATTCAAGCCGAGTCCGGTCAGGCTCTCCAGCTCCAGGCGTGCGGAAAGCAGAATGAAGAGGGTCGCGATCAGCAGGACACGCAGGTTTTCCTTGAACTCGATAATGTGCTTGACCTGAGCTCGTGTCTGGTTTGCGAGCACGACACCCATAACCGTGACCGTCAGCAGACCGGATTCGTGCTGGACATAGTTTGAGGCTACGAAGACGGTGGCGACGATGGCCAGAGAAATCGGGTTTTGCAGGAAGTCGGGTACCCAGTTGCGTCTCAGCAGCTCCGCCAGCACCCAGGCCCCGGCATAGCCAAGCAGGCCGCCCGCGAGCAGGGTTTTGACGATACCAAGCGCAACATCTCCGATCCCGCCGGCAATCGAACCGGAGAGGATCGTTTCGAACATCAGCACGGCCAGCACCGCGCCGATGGGATCGTTGAGGATCCCTTCCCACTTGATAATCGAGCTGACACGTGCCTTGGGTCTTACGTAGCGCAACAACGGGATGATCACCGTCGGGCCGGTGACGGTCAGGATGGCGCCGAGCAGAAGCGACAGTTGCAGGTCAAAATTCAGCAGGTAGTAGGCGGAGGCGGTGGCCAGGCCCCAGGTGATCAGGATCCCGATCGAGATCATGTTGCGCACCACCGCCCCGACCTGGCGGAACTCGCTGAACTTGAGCGAGAGGCCGCCCTCATACAGGATCACGGCGACGGAGATTGAGACAAGTGGGAAGAGAGTCTGCCCGAGCAGTTCATCGGGGCGGATGAAGCCGGTGACCGGTCCGATCAGGAACCCGGTCAGCAGGAGCAGCAGAATGGACGGCAGGTGCAGACGCCACGCCACCCACTGCGCAACGATTCCCAGTACGAGAATCGCACCGAGCAATAACAAGGCATTTTCGTTCAAGCCGGCTCCATCGTTCCTGTTCACTAACCCGAATATTTCATGAATGGAGAGAGCATTCTTTTCTAAAAACTATAGTAACAATAAGATCATATCACGACATGCAGTTTTTCTCCGGCACAGATTGTGTCCAGGCCAAACTCATTTTTTCATTCCCCCTTCGGTCGGTACCAACTTTGTCATCTGCTTTGTTCCGAAGGATTCGCGGTATTGCCATACAGCTTCATCCTTCGTGCCTCACATCTGACACAGTTTGAAAACGTGAAATATTCGAGCAAAAAAAACGCCCGGGAACATCGAACATCCCGGGCGATAAGGTACGAAGATGAGGACGACCTTACTTCAGCAGAACCGCCTTGCGCAGGGCGCTGTGGAGCGCGCCGTCATTCTGCAGAGCCTGCACACGGACGAAATAGGTGCCGCTCGCCCAGGCACGGCCGTCCAGGTGCAGCGCCCGTGTCCCGCCCGCGAGATTGCCCATGTCAAGACGATCCACTTCACGTCCCAGCAGGTCAAACACCTGCACTGTGACACGCGACATGCCCGGCAGGGTCACAGATACGTTCGCGGATGCGTTGAACGGGTTCGGTGTGATGCTGTTGACCGCGAACTCGACCGGCATGCCGGTCTCGCGTTCCGGAGCGGCGTCCGTGGGAAGCACAAGGGTGCGGGCACTGTTGGACCATGCTGATACCCTGTCCTGATCATCCCAGGCGCGTGCCCGGAAGAAAAGCGTGTCCTGGTCACCCGGATCCACATGGTGGTCGAGCACGAAGAAGGTGTCCGGTGTGCTTTCCACCAGCATTTCACTCTCGGAAAATCCGCGGAACGGGGTGATGTCGTCCACCCAGATGCCCGGCTCGCTCACATACGTGTCTGTCACATAAGCAAGACGCAGGATCATGCTCTGCCCGGCGTATTCATCGAGCGGGAAAGTCGCCTCCACCCAGTCGCCGGAGCTTCCGGTGATGCCGTTGCCGGGATTGACTCCGTGCGGGTCGTAGTTCGTCGTCTCGCTGCCCTCGAGGTTGATAAAGGGTCCACCGTCGAAGCTCGCCTGCACCAGGGCATAATCGTAGTTGATCTCGATGTCGTAGTCCATCCACATCCGCAGAATGTCATCCTCCTGCACAAGATAAGGATGTTCCGCGGTCATGGTGTTGTTCAGCTGGTTGCCGTTTCCGGAGTAATAGCTGTAGGTGCCGTTGTAGGTATGGGTTGCGGTACGGTGAAAACCGTCGTGTGCCCAGTTGGAATAGACTTCCGCGTCGGCGGTATCGATTTCGCCCTGCAGCATTTCGAGGTCGTAACTGACCGCTTCAATCCCGCCGGGATGCTCGCCGAGGGTCTCCCACAGGATCGGGAATTCGCCGGAAACGGTATCGTCCACCGTCACTGTCGGTGCAAGCGGTGGATACAGCCCGTTCAGGTTGCCGCTCATTTCACAGAAACGCAGCAAGGGCTCTTCCTGGGCCGTTGTGAGCGGCACAATCCGGTGCGTCGCCGGCCAGAAGCCGTCGCTTTGAGAACCGACTTCAAAGACATAGGCGAAAATGTTGTAGTCCGCGCCGCCCTCCATCCAGTCGACCGCATCGCCGTTGACTTCGTAGAGGAGGTTGCCGGCATTGCCCAACGGCCAGTTGAGAGTTTCCAGGATGTATTCCCCCAGGAGGGTGTATATCTCCAGGTCGTCGGGCAGGGCGGCGGAATCGTAACCGTACGGATGAATCGCGATGTCAGAGTAGGAGTGGTAGTTGATGCAGGAGACGAAGTTGCGGCTGTTGGTGTATTCAATGATCGCCTGGGTCGCCGGTTCCGAGGCGGCGGAGTCGCCGCGATAGGTGGCGCTGCTCGGTTGCGGCGAGGAGCCGTTGTTGTCGTAGCCCCACTGGTAGCTGAAATTGCGGTTCAAATCGACGCCGTAGAGCACGTTGTTAATACGGCGTTTGTTCTTCCGCCACATTCCGCCGCCGTTCGGGTCGTTCTCTTCGTTGTAGGTGTAACCGTCCGGGTTCACCACCATCACGAAATAGATTTCGCGTTCGTCGACGATATTCGTGATGCGGTCGTCGCTGCCGTACCCTTCCGCAAGCAGTTCGCAGAAGTTCTGCAACACCATCGGGGTAATGACCTCGCGTGCGTGGATGGCCGCATTCAGGAAGATTTCAGGCTCGTCCTCGTCTTCATCGGGGTTGTCGGACATTTTGAACGCCCAGATCGCGCGGTCTTCCAGCGTGTAGCCGATGGTGTCCTTTTCCGACACGATATCCGGGTAGTCGGCAAGGAATTCGTCATACCAGTCTTCGATTTCGGAAACCGTCGGATAACCGCCCATGTCGTCCAGTTCGTAATTAAGACGGCTGCGGTAGAACGATTCCATGTCCTGCTGTTCCACGTAGTAGCTGAACCCGGCAGCTTGCAGTCGTGGAATGTCTTCCGGCCAGCCGACAACAGGAACGATCCCCTGTTCCAGCATTTCCGGTGACGTGGAAAGCACATCAAAGCCGGCAGTATGCAGTTCGTGCCAGGCCTCTTTATCGGTCACGCGAACATGCAGCAGCGGGGTTGCGATGGCTGTACCGGCGACGGCAAGCAGTGCGAGGAGAACGAGCAAGCGTTTCATGACGACCTCATTGTGTAAGCGGTTCGGAGGGGCGTGAACAGGAGGACGTGGAAACTCGAAACGGTCCGTTTCCGTCACGACCCCGGCGTGCCAACCCTTAATCTATATAACATACGGTTGTAGGGAAGCGAGGGCAAATGAACGACGGGGGAGCGTTTCCCGTGATCCGGCGGTAGGATTGTTTCACCCTGCAACTTTCAATCGGAACAGCGGGCGGGAATGTGTTGTTTCAGGTGTACCTGCCGCTCCGTATCAGGGGGAGGATTCTCCCTGATAAACAGCCTCCCCGGCGCAGCGACGCCTGGCTACATCCTATTTGTTCCGTCGGGTCTTGGGACGCGAAGCGTCGTGTGACCTGACGGAAAAATGGTGACGGCTTCGTGCCAGGTCACAATTCGTCTGACGACGAATCAAGACCTGACACAACGTTGAACAGCTACATAGCCCGAATATTTCATGAATGAAGATAACATTCTTTTCTAAATAGTATATTAACAAAAAGATAGTGTCGCTCTATATGGTTTTGCTTCCGCACAGAATGTTTTCAAGGCAAACTCATCTATTCATTCCCCCTTCGGGCGGTCCCAACTGCGTCATCTGCTTTGTTGCGAAGGATTCGCGGTATGGCAATACAGCTTCAT
>WJJA01000379.1 GCA_014729955.1 bacterium | reverse complement strand
CAGTTGGGACCGCCCGAAGGGGGAATGAATAGATGAATTCGCCTTGAAAACATTCTGTGCCGAAGCAAAACCATATAGCGCGACACTATCTTTTTGTTAATATAGTATTTAGAAAAGAATGTTTTCTTCATTCATGAAAGATTCGGGTTAGCGGGATTGCACGCTTGACGGGTTGTATGCGATCAGCTCACGATCGCGCCGACCGGAAGGTATGTCACAGGTGTGACAAAACCCTGACATGGACCACCGTCGGCGCAGCAGGCAGCACTGATAGGACAGCATGGACCTTTTCGGGCACGACGACACAGCAAAGAACAATCTGCCGGCGCAGAGTGACGGCCTGGACCGTCCGCTCGCCGAGCGGATGCGACCACGCACGCTCGAGCAGTTCGTCGGGCAGGAGCATATCGTCGGTCCCGATGGGGCGCTACGTCCTTTGCTGGAAAAAGGACGATTGCATTCGATGCTGTTCTGGGGCGATCCCGGAGTAGGCAAGACCACCCTGGCTCGCCTCCTGGCCGACCGTGTCGAGGCGGACTTCCTGCAGCTTTCCGCGGTTACAAGCGGTGTCGGCGAGGTACGCAAGGTGATCGAACGCGGACGTCAAGCCCTGCGCGCCGGAAGAAAAACCGTGCTTTTTATCGATGAAATCCACCGGTTCAACAAGGCGCAGCAAGATGCGCTGCTGCATGCGGTCGAGGACGGCACGGTGATTCTGATCGGCGCTACCACGGAAAACCCTTCCTTCGAGGTGATCGCTCCCCTGCTGTCACGTTGCCGCGTCTACAAGTTTGAAACTCTGGGTCGTGAACAACTCGACATCCTGATCGAACGGGCATTGAAAAACGATCCCGTACTGCAGAAGGCCGGGTTTGTCTTAAACCCGGAAGCGCGTGAGGCGATGCTGGAGCTGGCGCTCGGAGACGGCCGCGAGGTGATGAACTTGCTGGAACGGTCGGTGGAACGCGCCCAGCATGAGAACCGTACGACCATCGAGCTGCCACTCCTGGAGCGAGTCGCATCGCAGGCGCTGTCCCGCTACGACAAAACCGTCGACAGGCATTACGATACTATCTCGGCGTTCATTAAAACCGTGCGCAATTCCGACCCGGACGGCGCGGTGTACTGGCTCGCACGCATGCTTTCGGCCGGTGAAGATCCCCTGTTCATCGCACGCCGCCTGATCATCCTGGCGTCCGAAGATGTCGGCAATGCCAATCCGAATGCTCTGCTGCTTGCCAATACCTGCTTTGACGCGGTACATAAGATCGGCATGCCGGAGGCACGCATCCTCCTTTCCCAGGCGACCACCTACATCGCCGCGAGCGCCAAGTCCAACGCCGCTTACAAGGCGATCAACGAAGCTATGGACGAGGTAAACAAAGGGAAACAGTACCCTGTGCCGCTCCACCTGCGCAACGCACCGACCAGCCTGATGAAGGCGCACGGTTATTCCGAGGGTTACCTCTATTCCCACGACCAGGAGGGCGCGGTTTCGGACATGCCGGGCTTGCCGGAGGAGCTGGAAGGGACACGCTACTATCGTCCGACACGATACGGCGCGGAAGCAAAAATCGCAGAACGACTTGAGACGCTGGAACGGATGAAGCGGGAACGTCGAACAGAGCAACATGAGGGGGACGACAACGGGGGCGTGTCGTGAGCCATCCCCTCTTTTCAACCCATATCTTTCGAATCGCCGCCCTTCCTCTCGCCTTTCTGTTGCTGTTTTCACTGTTCGTCGGATGTGCGGGACCGAGCCGTGAGGTTACGACTCAAGCAGAACCGGGTGCGACGGACACCTTCGCTGCTTCAACGGACGTTTCCGATACCACCTCCACTGTAGACGACTCGACCCTGTGGCAAGAACTGAAGCAACCGCCGAAACCGTCTGACGACGACGCGCATCCGCTATCGCCACCCGATACCACTGTCACACCTGCGGAAGCATCAACCTTTGACACCCTGCGCACCACCGATGCACCCGCACCCTTCGGCGCGGAAGCGGACACCGGAGAAGTAATGCCGGTATTGACGCCGCCGGTGGAGCTGCGCACCGCGATGTTCGATTCACTCGCGGGAGATTCGTTGGCGCCGTCGGACACGGTCGCCGCTGATTCCATTGCCGCTGACACTGCTGAGACCGAAGAAGACGACCTCGACACGACCATCACCTACCAGTCTGAATCGATCAAGTTCGATGTCCGGACCCGCACCACTACCCTGATCGGCAACGCTGTGCTCCGATATAAGCAGATGGAGCTGCAGGCGCACCGGATCGACGTGAACTGGGAAACGAACCTGATGACCGCCACCGGCACAACCGACACGGTCTGGGCGGACAGCGCTCAAACCGAGGTAGACAGTGTGATTGTCATCGGCGAACCGGTGTTCAAAGAGAGCGGGCAGGTGATGTACGGCAAGAGCATGCGTGTCAACATGGAGACGAAGGAAGGTTATGTCGTTGCCGGCCGTTCCGAACAGGACGTCGGCTTCTACACGGGAGAAGACATCCAGAAGGTCTCCGATGAAGTATTCTACGTTCGGCATGGTTCCTTCACTACCTGCGATCTTGAGGAGAAACCGCACTACAAGTTCACCGGCGACCAGATGAAGATGATCTACGGCGATAAAATCGTCGGGAAGCCTGTGGTACTGCGATTCGGTGAAGTGCCGGTGGCGGCGATTCCTTTCGGCGTGTTCTCGATCAAGAAGGGCCGTCGCAGTGGACTGATCGTGCCCACCTACGGTGACAATTCACGACAGGGCCGTCACCTGAAAAACCTGGGTTACTACTGGGCGGCCTCGGAATACTGGGACACAAAAGCCCTGCTCGATTTTTACGAGGAGCAGGGCTTCATGGTACGCAATGATACCAATTACAAGATCCGGTACAAGCTGAACGGCGCGGTTTCCGGATCGTATGCCAACCGGCGCCCCGCCGGCGGCAGCACCCAAAGCTGGGACATGCGAGTCGTGCACAACCAGGACCTGAGTCCCTCGGCACGCATCCGCGCGGATGCGACCTTCGCTTCTTCCAATGACCACTATTCAAACTATTCCGATAACCTCAACAGGCAGGTGGACCAGCGCATCCAGTCCAATGTCACGTTCTCTAAAAACTGGCCGGGTACACGCTATTCCCTGTCCGGCAACCTGCGTCACACTCAGAACCTGCAAACCGGCAATAACAATCAGACCCTTCCTTCCTTGAATTTCCGAGTCGGGTCCGGCCCCCTCTTTCCTTCCAGGCAGCAGAAAAAGGAACGAGACAAAGGACTGATCTACGAACGGCCCATCCCTGCGTCAGAACGTGAGGATGAGGAAGAAGACGAAGAGAAGTGGTACAACAAGATCAACTGGAACTATAGTGCCAACCTCGAAAACCGCCGCGACGAGACCAAGCAGTTCAAAACCGTCACCGTGGAAAACGAGGCGGGTCTGGATTCCACGTACCAGGACAGTTCTTTCAAAGTCGAGTGGGAAGGCGGCATGCGTCACAATGCCGCGCTGACCTATTCACACACCGTGTTTCGCTACATCAACTTCTCTCCGCGTATCAGTTACGATGAAGACTGGGTACTGGAGCGGAACGAATGGTTTGTCAATGATTCCACCGGGCAAATTGACAGCCGGCAGGACTTCGGCTTTTTCCAGCGGCGCACCTTCAACATCGGTGCGAATATGCAGACCAAGTTGTACGGCTACTTCAACCTGCGACGCTGGTCGATTGAAACGATTCGCCATGTCCTCACACCATCAGTCGGACTGACCTGGCGCCCGGACTATTCGGACCCCGAGTGGGACTATTACCAGCGTGTGCCGGTGGAGCGCACGGTTGAGAACGATCCGGACAGCGTCTTTATCGAAGAGGTGTTGAAAGACCGCTACCGGGGCACGATTGCCGGCGGCACCCCGAGCGGCAAGCAGCTCAGTATGAACCTGCGCCTGGACAACCTTTTCCAGATGAAACGGATCAAGATCGACGAGGAAGGCGAAACGATCGAAGAGAAGACCGATCTTTTCAATTTCAACGTGAGCACATCTTACAATTTCGCCGCCGACAGCCTTCGGTTCCAGGATCTCCGCAGCAGCCTGCGCGCCAACCCGATCAAGGGCGACAACTCCATCGGCCCGCTGAAGCGCCTGTCGGTGGACTTGAGCGCGTCCCACAGTTTCTACCAGTTCGACCATGAAATCGGGCGAGAGGTGGACAAGTTTTACTGGGACCGTGAAGAGGTTTCCGGGTTGAATGTTCTGCGGATGACGAACTTCTCCACCACATCCAGCTTTGGATTCAGCGGCAGCAGCCCCTTCGCATGGCGTAAACCCAAGGATGGTCTTTCCGACCGTGGTGCGGACGCGGACACCAGCCTCTTCGGCGATGATGATATCCCGGATGCCGGCAACGCGCTCGGCGACCGTTTCGGGTACGACTCCGGGTTCATGAACCAGGGCGCCCCCGGCGCCGGGGGTGCAGGCGGCGACGACTGGCGTATCAACGCCTCCCTGCGCTACAACCTTGGGATGAACAATCCCATGCGCCCCAACGAAACCCTCAAACTCGGTGTCTCAGCGAGTGTGAACCTGACACGCAACTGGGCGCTCTCCTACTCGACCAGCTACGACCTGATGGAAAAGCAGGTGGTCGCCTCCAGCCTGTCGATCAACCGTGATCTCCACTGTTGGACCGGTTCACTGCGCTGGCAGCCACGCGGCATCGGACAGGGCTTTTACCTGCACATCGGGATCAAGGCGTCGATTCTCTCCGACGTCAAGATCGACCGTCGCCGCGGCGCCGGCAGCTTCGGCGGGAACTTCCTCTAACGCTGAAGTAAAT
>WJJA01000378.1 GCA_014729955.1 bacterium | reverse complement strand
CCATTGTCGAGGCCGTCTGCAACGAAGGCCCGATCATGAAACGGATCAGGGCCCGCGCCATGGGACGCGCCTACCGGATCCGCAAGCGGACGTGTCACCTGAAAATAGTTGTCGAAGCAGCGGAATAAGAAGGGAGACAGAATTTGGGACAGAAGACACATCCCTTGGGCTTCAGGCTGGGCATTTCCAAAACATGGCAGTCGAAGTGGTACAGCGATAAGAACCTTCAGGAGAACCTCGAAGAGGACCTGATGCTCAGGCGCTACATTTCTAAGCGTCTCGACCGGGCCAGCATCTCGACCGTTGAGATCGAACGCCGTACCGCCAACCAGGTCACCGTGAACATCCACACCGCCCGTCCGGGCGTGGTCATCGGCCGCAAGGGCGCTGAGGTGGACAAGCTCAGGGATGAACTCAAGCTGCTCACCAAAAAGAATGTCTACCTGAACATCATCGAGGTCAAAAATCCCGAGGTCGAAGCGCAGATCATCGCGGACAGCATCGCCCGTCAGCTCGAACAGCGTGTCAGCCATCGCCGCGCCATGAAAAAAGCGGTGACTTCGGCCATGCGTTCCGGCGCAGAGGGTATCCGTATCATGTGTTCCGGCCGTCTCGGCGGCGCGGAAATGTCACGTAAGGAGCGCTATCTGGTGGGCCGTGTCCCGCTTCATACGCTCCGCGCGGATATCGATTACGCGACCTCGACCTCGTTTACCACGTACGGGACGATCGGTGTCAAGGTCTGGGTGTCGCGGGGCGAAATCCTCGACAGTCATGATGTATCGAAATAACTGACGGCGAACGGATACACAGGAATCGAAGAGATAGAGGACACTGAATCATGTTAATGCCAAAACGAGTAAAACACCGCAAGCAGCAGAAAGGCCGCCGTCGCGGTCTGGCGTACCGCGGGAGCGATGTGTCGTTCGGCGAGTACGGCCTGATGGCGATGGAAGCCGGCTGGGTGACCGACCGCCAGATCGAGGCTGCCCGTGTCGCCATGACCCGTCATGTGAAACGTGGCGGTAAAGTCTGGATCAGGATTTTCCCGGACAAACCGATCACCATCAAGCCTGCCGAAACCCGTATGGGTAAGGGCAAGGGCGCGCCGGATCACTGGGTTGCAGTGGTGAAACCCTGCCGGGTGTTGTTTGAGCTCGAGGGTGTGACAGAAGAGCTGGCCCGTGAGGCAATGCGCCTTGCCGGTCATAAGCTGGGAATCAAGACGAAGTTCGTAATGCGTAAAGAATATGGGGAATAGTGCATGAAAGCGCATGAAATCCGTGAAAAGACGCTTGACGATATCCGTTCGGATGTCCTTGCTGCGGAAGAGAACCTGCGGACACTCAAGTTCCAGCTGGTGACCTCGCAGCTTGAAAACACGTCGGCGATTAAGCGAGCCAAGAAAGATCTTGCGCGTCTGAAAACTGTTCTCAGGGAACAAGAGCGCAGCGAGGCTGCCGCGCACGCAGGCGGGGGAGAGTAATTACTATGGCACAAGAACGAGGAAACCGGAAAGTACGTACCGGCATGGTCACCAGCGACGCTCGTGACAAGACCATCACGGTGACTATCGAGCGCCAGGTCCGCCACCCCCTGTACGGGCGTGTGGTGCGGCGCAAGGCGAAGCTCATGGCCCATGATGAGACCAATGATGCGCATGTCGGCGATCTGGTGGAAGTAATGGAGACCCGTCCCCTGTCCAGGACCAAGCGGTGGCGGCTGACATCAATCATCGAGCGGGCTAAGTAGAGGTTGAATCAATGATACAGGAATACTCAATTCTGACTGTTGCGGATAACACGGGCGCCCGCCGTGCCATGTGTTTCCGCGTCCTCGGCGGCACCCGCCGGAAGTATGCGACCGTTGGTGACGTGGTGGTCTGTTCGGTCAAGGACGCAACCCCGAACGGACAGGTCAAGAAGGGACAGATCGTCAGGGCAGTGATTGTCCGTACCACCAAACCGGTCCGGCGCCGTGACGGTTCCTACATCAAGTTTGACGACAATGCGGCGGTGATCATCGACGAGCAGAAAGAGCCGCGCGGCACCCGTATCTTCGGACCGGTTGCCCGTGAGCTCCGTGAGAAGCAGTACATGAAGATCATTTCGCTGGCGAGCGAAGTACTCTAAGGTAGACAGGCAATGAAACGAATTCGAAAAGGCGATACCGTTGTAGTGCTCTCCGGCGATGACCGCGGCAAGGAAGGCATCGTCCTCAAGGTCGATCCTGAAAACAGCCGCGCGATTGTCGAGGGAGTGAATTTTGTCAAACGGCACATGCGGCCCACGCAGAAGAATCCGCAGGGCGGCATTGTCGAGAAAGAAGCCCCGGTGCATCTTTCCAACCTGATGGTTATCGGCGCCAAGTAACGGTGTAACCCGCGGCAACGCCCGCGGACCGGTGGCAGACGTTGTTGCCGGATTGCCGGGTGGCGCTGACGGTGAGTATCAACGCAAGAATGAATGGGGTATGCGGTTATGGTACCGAGAATGAAAGAGAAATACGATGCGGATATTGCACCCGGGCTCAAGAAGGAGTTTGCCTACTCGAGTCCGATGCAGATTCCGAAGCTGACCAAGATCGTGGTGAATATGGGGGTCGGCGAAGCGGTCCAGGATATCAAGAACCTGGACGCTGCATTGAATGAAATGACCATGATCACCGCGCAGAAACCGGCGATCCGTCGGGCGAAGAAATCGATCTCGAATTTCAAGCTTCGCGCCGGCATGCCGGTTGGATGCAGTGTCACACTCCGCAATGAGCGGATGTACGAGTTCCTTGACCGTCTGCTGTCATTCGCTATCCCGCAGATCCGCGACTTCCGCGGACTTCCGGGCCGGGCGTTCGATGGCCGCGGCAACTATACGATCGGGCTGACCGACCAGACGATCTTCCCGGAAATTGAACTCGATAAAGTCGACAAACTTCGTGGAATGAATATTACGTTTGTGACAACGGCGACTCGTGACGAGGAAGCCAAGGCGCTCTTGAAAGCCTTTGGCCTGCCGTTCAAGGATTAGGAGGGATGGTTTCTTGGCGAAGAAGTCATTGATAGTCAAACAGAAGCGCAAGCCGACATTTGCTGTGCGCGAGTACAATCGGTGTTTCAGGTGCGGCAGGCCGCGTGCCTATATGCGTAAGTATGGAATCTGCAGGATCTGTTTCAGGGAGTTGGCCCTGAAGGGAGAAATTCCTGGGGTTACCAAGGCCAGCTGGTAAATCGAAGAACACAGAGTGAGGAGCAGGTATATGGGGATGACCGACCCTATCGCTGATATGCTTACACGGATTCGGAACGGCATGAAGGCCGAAAAGAAGTGGGTCGATGTGCCCGCCTCGAAGCTGAAACGTGAGCTGGCGCGGATTCTCGCCGAAGAGCATTTCATCGACAAGTTCAATTTCGTAGAAGACAAAAAGCAGGGTGAGCTCCGTATTTTCCTCCGCTACGACCGGGAAGAGAAACCCATGATCCGCGGCATCCAGCGCGTATCCAAACCGGGCCTCCGGCGCTTTTCGCAGGCGCGGGATCTGCCCCGGGTGCAGAATGGTCTGGGCATTGCGGTGATTTCAACCTCCAGTGGCGTGATGACCGACCGCGACGCACGCAAAAAAGGTGTCGGCGGCGAAATCATCTGCTACGTGTGGTAGCAGGATGTAATACGGTTACCGTGGCCAAAGCGGGGCATTCCCGACATGGTGCGGTACGGATGAGACAGAGGAGACGACAGTGTCACGAATAGGGAAACAACCGATCCAGGTTCCCAAGGGCGTTACGGTGAACGTCGCGGGAAACGTGTTTTCCGCCAAAAGCTCCAAGGGTGAGCTGAAGGTACCGTTCTCCCAGCGGATGACGGTAACCGTAGACGGCGATACCGTTTCCGTTGCCACGGACGGGACCGACAAGGATACCAAGGCGCTCTGGGGCCTGACACGCGCGCTGATCAACAACGCGGTGGTCGGGGTGAACGAAGGCTGGAGCAAGGTACTGGAACTTCGCGGAGTCGGCTACCGTGCGCAGGTGAAAGGCAAGACGCTCGACCTGAACATTGGCCAGTCCCATCCGCTGGAGATTGAACCGCCCGCAGGTGTGACGTTTGAGGCGGCACAGGAAAATATCGATGGCGAGAATGTCCAGGTCATCAAGGTCAACGGCATCGACAAGCAGGCGGTCGGCGACGTTGCGGCGAAAATCCGTGACTGCAAGCCCCCCGAGCCGTACAAGGGCAAGGGCATTCGGTACCGTGGCGAATATGTCCGCCGCAAGGCCGGCAAGGCAACCGGATAACAGACAGGCGCGACCAGGCCGCGGGGTTTCTGTTTGAAGCGAACGCGGTATGGCGCTGAATTGCGATACAGGAGTTATCAGACGCGATGAAATCCCCAAAAAAACAAAAGCTGTCGGCGCTGAAACGCCGCGCACGCCGGGTCCGGTCGAAAATCACCGGTACCGCCGAACGCCCGCGCATGGCGGTGACCCGGAGTCTGAACAACATGTATGTTCAGCTCATCGATGACAAATCGGGCGCGACCATTCTGGGCGTATCGACCCTGGGTAGCGAGATGAAACAGAACGCGGTGTCCGGTCCCCGCAAGGATGTGTCGAAGGAACTGGGTAAGCTGGTCGCCGAAAAAGCGAAAGAAAAAGGCATCACGAAGGTGGTGTTCGACCGGTCGGGATACCTGTATCATGGTCGTGTCCTGGCGCTGGCCGAAGGAGCACGCGAAGGCGGCCTGGAGTTCTGAGGCGGTCCTGCGACGCTGCCTCAGGCGTGACGGGCACGAACGCATGATGCGGAACATAAAAAGGAGTAATTCACTTGCAGAAACGGCAGGAACGCGAAAGCGAATTCAGTGAGAATGTGAT
>WJJA01000377.1 GCA_014729955.1 bacterium | reverse complement strand
CTGGCCGAGGTTGGAGTAGTTTTCGCCGTCGGCATTCACAAACGCTTCATCGTTGCCGACCATGAACATCAGCCACTGCACGGTGAGGTTCAGCTTGCCGGGCTTGATGTTGAACTTGGCATGAATGTCGGTCAGGCCGTAGGTGCGATAGGGTGCGGTATCACTGTTGAACTGGTCCAGCCAGCCTGCGAAGTAGTGCTTCGAACGATAGGGTGCGTAGAAAGAGGCGTCCTCTTCGCCGCTGGTGTAGTCGACCACATCGCTGGCGGAGGACATCTCGAAGCCAAGCTGGAACT
Source organism: bacterium (assembly GCA_014729955.1). Lineage (GTDB taxonomy): Bacteria > Electryoneota > Electryoneia > Electryoneales > Electryoneaceae > WJJA01. The sequence continues at coordinate 3,141 of WJJA01000377.1, read as the reverse complement.
TCGGTTTCGACTCCATCTCCTTCATTGCATAGCCGACGTCCATGCCGATGAGGTAGGAAGCGAGGTCGCGGTTCGCCTTGGTGCCAAACTGGTAGTACGCGTCCAGATCCCAGAAGATCCCGCTGTCGTAGCTGTTCTCCGCGTAGGTCCCGAAGGTGCCGTAGAAGTCGGCGTCTGTACCTGAGCCATGTTCCTGGTCCCAGGTGAACATCATCACCGGCCAGAACATGTGATCGTACACCCAGCCCATGAACCCGAACATCTGCTCGTCGAAAGGCGAATGCTCGCTGTTGGCGCCGTACTGGTAGGGCTGGTTGAATTCCACGTTTGAGAACCCGCGTTCGCGAGTTTTCACATAGATGAAGTGCATGTTGTAGAGATCTTCGTTCCGCATCATCAACCGGAAGCCGTCGAAGGTGCGTGGACCGTAGTTGTTCCAGGCACCGTTGCCGATGAAACGACGGTCGCCGTACATCATCTCAAAACGTCCGACCTGCAGAGCGAGTGGCGTGCCGAAGAGGTTCCTGCCGACCACATAGGCTTCGTGGAAGGTCGCCTGTGATGTTGAAGGACTGTTGGATTTGGTTGTGCCCAGTTCACGCGATTCCTGCACCTTGATACGGAAGACATAGTCTTCATGAGGCATCGCACGAAAACCCAGCGCTGCACGCATTTCCATCGTCTCGTAGGCGCCGATATCGCTGTTGTAGTCACGGTCGTCGATGTATTGCCGCACACGGAAATGCCCGTCCACGAACACATTCTCCGTCAGCGTGTACCCCTTGTAGGTACCTTCACTCTCCTGGTCGATACGCCATGCCGCTGCCGGGCTCAAAAGCCCTGCGAGAAGAATGACAAGTAAGGCGATTTTTCCTGCTCTCAGCATCACTGTCCTCCCTGTTCCGTGGTCCTGACTGATGTCGTTAGACTATCTGTATGAATTCTGTCACGATACAGATACCGTGCGACCTGTCCCCTGCAAATTCGCGATCCGCCCCAAAGCGGAGGATTCGGTAAATTTACGGTTTTCAGTGTAGGAATGCACAATGATGTCTCCAGGGGTTTGCAATTGGATATCGCATCGATTGAAACACATCGGACGCAGCCTGTGAAAAAGGGCATCCCGGTCGGGATGCCCTTGAATGAATCTTGAGGGAGGTGGTGGTGAACCGAAATAAACCGGGCCTCGCCGCGCTGTTACTTGTAGGCTTCAATCCCGGTAATGTCCGCCCCGACAATCAACGTGTGCATGTTATGTGTCCCCTCGTACGTGTACACGCTTTCCAGGTTCATCATATGGCGCATGATGGGGTACTCGTCTGCGATGCCGTTGGCGCCGTGCAGATCGCGTGCGGTGCGTGCGATATTGAGTGCCTGCTCGCAGTTGTTGCGCTTGGCTAGGCTGACATGCCGGAACGAAGCTTTGCCCTGCTCCTTCATGCGGCCGAGACGGTAGGCCATCAGCTGCCCCTTGGTGATTTCGGACAGCATGATCACCAGCCGCTCCTGCACCATCTGGTGCCGATTGATCGGACCGCCCCACTGTTCACGTTCGGTGGTATAGCGCAGGGTGGACTCGTAGCAGTGCTGCGCCGCACCGAGCACGCCCCATACGATCCCGTATCGAGCCTGGTTCAGGCACATTAACGGGCATTTCAAACCGACAGCATCCGGCATGCGCATCTCTTCCGGCACAAACACATCCTGGAGAATGATCTCGCCGGTCACGGACGCCCGCAGGCTCCACTTGCCGCTGGTCTCAGGGCAGTCCAGCCCCTTGGCACCCTTCTCGACGAGGAAACCGTTCACCACGCCGTCCAGCTTGGCCCATACGACAAGAATATCGGCGATGGTCGAATTGGTGATCCACATCTTGGCGCCGTTCAGCAGGTAGCCGCCGTCCACTTTCTTCGCGGTGGTGATCATGCTGCCCGGATCGGAGCCGTAATCCGGTTCGGTCAGGCCGAACGCGCCCAGCAGCTCGCCGGTCGCCAGTTTCGGCAGCAGGTTACGCTTCTGCTCGTCCGTCCCCCACGTGAAGATCGGGTACATCACCAATGCAGATTGCACGCTGCAGAACGATCGGAAGCCGCTGTCGCCGCGTTCCAGCTCCTGCATCGCAAGACCGTAGGCCACATCGCCGATGCCCGCACCGCCGTACTCTTCGGGAAAGGTCGGCCCGAACAGCCCCAGCTCGGCCATTTCCGGCACACGGTCCATCGGGAAGACCGCATCACGGTACCATCCTTCGATGCCAGGTATCACCCGGTCGTTCACCCATTCACGCACAGAATCGCGCACAAGGCGCTCTTCATCGGTCAGCAAATCATCGATTTTGTAGTAATCAATCCCGGCATAAGCCATGCTGTGTATCCTTCAGTTTGGTCGGATATTTCTTTGAAAGGCTATAAAATACAAGGCGGGACGAATGTCATGGGGGAAAACCGGATGGCCGGGGAGACATATCGAGAAAGCTCAGCCGTTTGCACGAATGTACATGCGTATGATAACTGCCGGTGTCCCGAACACCAGTACGGCCAGCATGCCTATGACCACCCAGGGTGTGCGTAACAGACTGCCCAGGGCGAGCAGGAAGCCAAGCCCCATGAAGAATGCTCCCATTTCACGGTTGGCTTTCGCCTGCAGCTCCGGCTTCTCCTGCAATCCGGGCAGATTCATACAGAAGACCGGGTTGGGAGGGGCATTACGTATTAAAAAACCCAGGTAGGAGAAAAAGAGTCCCGTCAGGAGGGGCACAAACAGGGTCATGTCAGCCGGTCGGCCCATGCTCTTGTAAATGAACAGAACATGCAGACCGGTGAATAGCAGCAGCACCGCAAAGATCACCTTGCCGTACACGGTCTGAAAGGCTGGGTCGCTGTTTTTTTGCGGTTCCAGGCGTGGTACCAATAGCAGCAAACCGTACACGACAAGTGTTATCACCGGCAAAAGGAACAAACCGGTCAGTTCGGACCCCCTAACCCGGATATTTCACGTGTTCAAACTGCGTCAGATGTGAGGCGCGAAGAATGAAGCTGTATTGCCATACCGCGAATCCTTCGCAACAAAGCAGATGACGCAGTTGGGACCGCCCGAAGGGGGAATGAATAGATGAATTCGCCTTGAAAACATTCTGTGCCG
>WJJA01000376.1 GCA_014729955.1 bacterium | reverse complement strand
ATTTGACCCATACCAAAGGATCGCAGGGACGGTTGCGTGAGTTGCTGGGCCGTCTACCAAACGTGAAGCTGGTCGAGCTCGCGGAGAGTACGATCTGCTGCGGCTTCGGGGGTTCCTTTTCCTCGGTGTACCCAGAAGAGGCGGGGGAGTGGACGCAGCGCAAGCTGGACCATATCGTCAACACCGGAGCACCGGTTGCCGTGGCCGCGAGCCCCGGCTGTATCGAACACATGCGAGGCGGGTTGAACGACAGGCGTCTGAAGGTGGTGAAGATCAAGCACCCGGCTGAGCTGATCGCAGACCGGTGCGGCTGGTTGTAGCCGGCAGGATCGTGGGTTTCTCTTACCTGTTGTGTCAGGTCATACGCCGCTTCGCACCGCAAGACCTGGTGGAACAGAGATCGCGCGGAATTACCGGCGCCATTCGGTGAAGAGGTCTGCCGACCAGGTCGTGCCGTAATTGAGAACAATTTGCCGAGAGGCGAGCGGGGCCGTATCTTACGAGACCGTTTCGAGAAAGCTTTCACAACGATAAACAGACGAGGGCGGCATGGAGCAGTTCGAGATGTTCCTCACGGAAGAGCAAAAGATGCTCAAGGAGATGGTACGTGACTTCGCGGAGAAGGAAGTCAAACCCATCGCGGCGGAGATTGACGAGACCGAACGGTTCCCCGAGGAAAACATCAAGAAGATGGCGGAACTTGGCCTGTTGGGCATTACGTATCCGGAGGAATACGGCGGCAGCGAAATGGACACGCTTTCCTATGCGATTGCCGTCGAAGAATTGAGCCGTGTCTGCGCCTCCACGGGCATCACCCTCGCCGCCCATGTGTCGCTCGGAGTCGGCCCGATCTACTATTTCGGCACGGAAGAACAGAGGCAGAAATACATGCCGAAACTGTGTGCGGGCGAGTATCTCGGCGCTTTCGGCTTGACCGAGCCGAACGCCGGATCGGACGCCGGCGGAACCGAGACCACGGCGGTGCGTGACGGTGACGACTGGATCATCAACGGCTCCAAGATCTATTGCACGAACGGCTCCTATTCCGGCACAATTGTCTGCACAGCGGTCACTGATAAGGAACAGCCGCCCTCAAAGGGGATCAGCAGCTTCATCGTGGAGCGGGAAAACCCGGGCTTCAGCGTGGGTAAAAAGGAGAAGAAGCTCGGCATCCGCGGGTCGGACACCGTGATGGTGCACTTCACCGATTGCCGTGTCCCGGCGGACGCCCAGCTGGGCGATCTCGGCGGAGGGTTCAAGCAGTTCCTGCAGACGCTGGACGGCGGCCGGATTTCGATCGGCGCGATGGCGCTCGGCATTGCCCAGGGCGCCTACGAGACAGCGGTGCAGTACTCGAAGGAGCGCGAACAGTTCGGCAAGCCGATCGCGACGTTCCAGGCGATCCAGCACAAGATTGCCGACATGGCGGTGGAGATCGAGGCGGCACGTCACCTGGTCTATCACGCCGCCCGTCTGCGTGACGCCGGCAAAGCGTACGGTACCTATGGCGCGATGGCGAAGCTGCACGCTTCCGAAGTCGCCATGCGTGTGACCAACAACGCGATCCAGGTGCTTGGCGGGTACGGCTACATCCAGGAGTATCCGGTGGAGCGGATGTTCCGTGACGCGAAGATCACCACCATCGGCGAAGGCACAAGCGAAATCCAGCGCCTGGTGATCGCACGGAATGTGATCGGCAAGCTGTAAGAATGCTTTTGCAAGATGTGATGAAAGGCCCGACCGGAAGACCGGCCGGGTTTTTTCTTGTGCGGTTCGTCTCAGAGGAGAAGTCGGGTGACTTCTTTCCGCCGGTCGCGCAAAACGGAAGGACGGAGACGGCTCGTCGGCTCTACTCCTGTTCCCTCCGTATCCTGGCACCGATCCGTTCAAACTTGTCTTCGAGCCGTTCATAGCCGCGGTCGAGGTGGTAGACACGCAGGATGTCGGTCCGCCCCTTCGCCGCCAGAGCAGCGATCACCAGGCTCGCCGAGGCGCGCAGGTCGGTCGACATCACCGGGGCGCCGGTCAATTGGGTGGGGCCGTAGACTTTGGCTGTATGGCCCTTCATCTTGATCTCGGCGCCAAGACGCATCAACTCGGCGACATGGGTGAAACGGTCGGTGTAAATCGTATCGGTGACCAGGCTGACACCCGCCGCGGCGGTCATCAGCGCGATCCATTGAGCCTGCATGTCGGTCGGGAAGCCGGGGTAGACGGCGGTCTCAACATCCACCGAACGCAGGTCGTTTTCGCGCTGGATGCGTATGCCCTCAGTGGTGACGGTAAACTTGATGCCGGCTTCCGCGGCTTTCGCCAGCACCATGGTCAGGTGTTCCGGATCGGCACCGCGCAGCATCACATCGCCGCCGCAACGCCCTACCGCTGCCATGTACGTGCCCGCCTCGATCCTGTCGGGGATCACGGCGAAGGAAAGCGGTTTCAGATCACGGCTGCCGAGTATCACGAGCTGTGACGTATTGGCCCCTTCGATTCGTGCGCCCATACGGTTCAGCATACGGATCAGGTTGGTGATCTCGGGCTCGCGGGCGACGTTTTCGAGGATGGTTTCCTTCTCAAGGGTAGAGACGGCCAGCAGCAGGTTTACCGTGGCGCCGACCGAGGGGAAATCGAGCACAAAACGTCCGCCGTTCATCTGCCGACTGTCAGCGAGCACATAGCCGCCTTCCAGTTCCACGGACGCACCGAGCGCCTTCAAGCCTTTCAAATGAATGTCCACCGGTCGCGGGCCCCAGGCGCAACCGCCCGGCATGCTGACCTTCGCATGCCCCAGTCGTGCCAACAGCGCGCCCAGCATATAAAAGGATGCACGCATCTTGCGTACGAGGTCATAGGGTGCGGTGTCGGACGGTGTGGCTGTGGCATCCATCACAACCTTGTCATCATCGTGTTCGACGGTTACGCCGAGATGAGCAATCACCTTTCCCAGTGTATGGATGTCCACCAGGCGGGGAACGTTTTGAATCACCGTTTGTCCCGGCGCGATCACGGCCGCGGCCATAAGCGGAAGGGTGGCGTTCTTCGAACCGGCAATGCGGACGTCGCCGTGCAGCGGAAGGCCGCCTTCAATGACAAGTTTATCCATAGGACTACAGTTCCAGCTGAGCGTCTTTGTGCGCAATCAGTTCGCGCGCGGTCTCTCGTGCACTTTTCGTGATTGTCTCGCCGCCGACGATTCGCGCCACTTCTTCGACCTGTTCGGGGCCGCCGATCTCGACATGACGCAGGTTTACGCGTGTCAGATCTTCTTCCACCAGCTTGTCGACCACCCAGTGCACATCGGCGAGACTCGCAATCTGAGCGAGGTGGGTCACCAGCAAGACCTGGCGTGACCGTGCCAGCTCGCGCAACCGCAGGCCGACCTGCCGTGCGGTACGACCGGAAATGCCGGCGTCCACTTCGTCGAACACCAGCACCGGCGCCATGGAGCGGTCCGATTGGAAGCCCTTCAGCAACAGCATCATACGGGACAATTCACCGCCGGACGCGACCTTATGCACCGGTTTCAGATCGTGGCCGGGGTTGAAAGAGATGAAAAATTCCGGCTGGTCCCAGCCCCAGGGCGCCACTTTCGTGTTGCCGCGTTCGGGAAACTCGACGGTCACGCCGTCCGGTTCAGCCCACCGCAGTTCAAAACGGGGATGCTTGATTCCCACCGATTTGAGCCCGTCGACCATAGCCTTTTCCAGGCGAGGAGCTGCTTCTTTCCGTTGATCGGATAGACCATGCAGCATCTCTTCCCATTCGAGCAGCAACTTGTTCTGCATCTGCTGCAGGGCGCGACGCTGATCTTCGAGGATTTCGATGCCGCTTTCACGGCTTTTCAGCTTGTTGTAGGTTTCCAGCAGCGACTGCATCGAGCCGCCGTACTTGCGGATCAGGCGTGACAATTGCATGCGCCTCACACGCAGGTCTTCCAACCGCTCCGGGTCGAGGAAGACAAAGCCGCGCACGGTGGTCATTTCACGGGCGGCGTCGCGGATCGAATCGAGGGCGTGGTTCAGCAGGCTGAGGGGCAATTCCAGCTCCGGCTCGATCTGGCGCAAGCGCCTGACCTCATCAACGATATCCGCGAGGGTGTCGGCAATGCACATATCGTCTTCATCAAGTGCCGCGATGGAGGACCCCAACCCCTGCAACAGGCTTTCGGCTCCTTCAAGACGTCGGATTTCCACGTCCAGTTCTTCGTCCTGACCGGGCTGCGGGTCGAATTTGCTGATTTCATCAAGCTGAAACTCGGCAAGCTCGTCCGTCTCGCGCATCCGCGCGATCTTCGCCTCCACCGCCTTGATTTCATCGTTCAGCTTCTCATAGCGGGAGAAGTAGCTTTCCACGCGTTCCGTGTGCAGGGTCAGGCCGGCGAACCTGTCAAGATGGCGCACATGGGTGACGGTGTCCAGCAGGGTGATGCCTTCACGCTGGGCGGTGAGGTCGACCCATCCTTCGCCCTCCAGCTTCAGAGCGCCGATGGTGGTGGGGCTGCCGTCGATCCAGGCGCGTGTGCGGCCGTCCGGTCGGACTTCGCGTTTCAGAATGCGTGAACGTTCCTCGTTCTCAAAGAAGGCTTCAACCAGGGCTTTCTCTTCGTCCACGGCTTCCGGGTGGGCGCGGTCTCCCAATGCCAACGAAATGGCACCGACCAGGATCGACTTGCCCGCGCCGGTTTCGCCGGTGATTACATTCAAGCCCGGCCGGAATTCGATGTCCACCTCGTCCAGCAGCGCCAGGTTCTGGATTCGCAAACGCTTCAGCAT
>WJJA01000375.1 GCA_014729955.1 bacterium | reverse complement strand
GTTTTACGGGCAGCGTATCTGAACACCGAGCAGGTGGAAAAAGCGGAAGTTATCAATGAGATTCTCGCAGAGTATCTGTAACGGTTTTGTACCGGCAGTCGGCCGATGAGTGAGTCAGCAGCAGAACAGGACGTATTGCAGCAGCAAGTGAGCGCGGCAGGGAATCTGCCGCGCCACATTGCGTTTATCATGGATGGCAATGGTCGCTGGGCGAAATCTCGGAACCTGCCGCGTGTCTACGGCCACCATGAAGGGGTCAGCTCTGTCCGTGAAATGGTGGAGACCGGTGTGGAGTTGGAGCTGGACGCGATGACGTTCTACACCTTCTCCACAGAAAACTGGAAACGGCCTGCCATCGAAGTCAACAGCCTGATGAAACTGCTGGTCACAACGATCCGCAAAGAGGTTGACGATCTCGACAAGAATAACGTTCACCTGAACACCATCGGGCATATCGAAGATTTACCCGAGATACCGCGACGCGAGCTTGAAATCGCGAAAGAACGTCTCCAGAACAACGACGGCATGATCCTGAATCTTGCATTGTCCTACAGTGGAAGAAGCGAGATTGTTCGCGCGGTGAACCGATTGCTTGAAAAGGGGTACACCTCCATTTCCGAAGAGGATATTGCGTCGGAACTGGACACCCAGGGTATCCCCGATCCTGATCTGATTATTCGCACCTCGGGCGAGCTGCGGCTGAGTAATTTCCTGCTCTGGCAGGCAGCTTACACAGAGCTGTACGCAACTCCGATATTCTGGCCGGACTTCCGAAGGAAGGAGCTCTTACTGGCGATCCAGGATTATCAACGCCGCGAAAGACGGTATGGTCGTATCAGCGAACAGTTGGTGCAGCCGTGAATTCTGCCGGAACGTCTGCTGAAGCCGCGTCCATTCAGGACCGCTTTTCTGCTATATGGCTGCAGGATGCAAGCTTTCCTGCGATCGTTCCGAGAAGCGCGGACGATGTTGTGGATGCAATCCACTGGTGCCGTGAATCCGGGTGGCGATTATTGATCGTCGGCCGCGGCAGCAGCTTCCCCGATCAGTTGAATGTCCCCGAGAAGATTCTGACCATCCTCACTCTTGCACGTACCGGTGTGAGTGAATGCGATCCTCTGGACATGGTAGTGGAAACGGAGCCGGGCGTTCCGTCCGTGGAACTGCTGGAACATGTGCAGGACGCGGGTTTTCGGCTGGCGGGTTGGCCGGAACAGTATCCCGGCACAGTAGGTGGTCTGATCGCAGGGCGAAACGGCCCTAAAGTAAGACATCTGCTGCTTGGGTTGGAGACGATCAGCGGTCGAGGACATCGTCATCGATTTGGAGGACGGGTAAGGAAGGATGTTTCCGGTTTTTCACTGGCGCCTCTGTTCATCGGATCAAACGGTCGGTTTGGATGGATCGAGCGTGTTTTTCTAAGGCTGTCGCCCCTCGGTGCGCCGGATATCGGTTTCAGACCGCCCAAACCGTCCGCCTCCGGACGTATCATGAAACAATCCCCGGCCTCGGGCGTACTTCAAGCACTAGATCCCGACTCGGTTTTCGTTTCCCTGGACAGCGGCGACTGAGCCCATGAAACGCCGTCCCCTGGTATTGGTCACGATTGTCTTTGTGGCTGCCGTGCTATTCAGCCTGTTTGTGTTCACACGGTATCTGAACCGCTCCGACCTGATCCGTGATCAACTCCTGCAACTTGCTTCCGATCTTCCTGGTTCTTACTCCCTTGAGGATGTGCAGATTGTGCCCAAAGGCGTCCGCCTGATCGGGTTTGGCTTCAAATCGCCTGACAACAGTCTTCAAGTCTCGATTCAGCGCATCCTTTTTGATATCCATTTAGGAAACCTGCTGACACAAAAGGGCCCTACTGCAAGGGTTATTACTGGTGTTACACTGGTGCAACCCTCAATCGAGATCATTCTGGACGGACACTCAAAATCGAACGTCGGGCCTGACAGCCTTCCCGACCTGAGTGAATATGATTTCCTGAAGCGTGTTTTTGTCGAGGGCGGCTCGATTCGATTGAAAGAGACGAACGGCGCGGTGTTGCTGGAAGCCGGTCAGATTGACGGATGGATCAATGCCGAGCCCTTTCAAGCAGCCGAGTATTCCTTTAACATGCTGATGTTCGAACAGGCGGAAGCCGGTCTGAATCTGAACGGTATCTATGACTTTACCGAATACACTGGGACGGTAAATCTTTCGCTTGGACAACTCGGATTAAACCAGGTTGATTCAGCACCGCTACCTGTGACCGGCCTGCATGGCAATCTTGCGGCTGAGCTTCAAGCGAACCTTGACGGCTTATCATGGGCGGGGGACGGGCGTTGGTCGCTGTCGAATGCCTCTTTGACTGTCAAGCAGGGTCCGGCAATATCCGACATCAATCTTTCCGGCAGCCTGGTGCAACAGACGCTTTCTTTTGCAGGCACCTGCAAGTTTGAGGGAGACGACGCTACCGTTGACGGTTCCGTTCAGTTTGCGCCTGATCTGGAAATCGACGGTCACTGTATCATTGAAGAAGGTCGCATCGGGGATCATCTTGTCAACTTCAGCGGGCTGGAGGAAATCCATAAACCGCAAGGTACAGTTCGTGCGGAAGCCTGGTTTCGATACCATCCGAAAGAGGCACCCTGGCATGCCCGGGCGAAGGCTACCGCCGATTCTCTGTGGACACCCATTGGACCATTTCGAAATGTCGATCTTGATTGCTCGATCCGGATGGATGATCGCTTCCTGAGCTTTGACCGCCTGGATGCGGATTACTTCGGCTTACATGCCGTCGCGGAGGGTCGATGGAATCCGCATAAAAAACGCCGTTTCCTCGTGCACGTCACGGGTGTGGGAAATGGAGATCCCGCGGGACTGCCCGCCTGGACGAATCCGATCCGTGCCAAGCACGCTGATGTAACCGTCCAGATTACCGAAGCAGCAGAGACTGGATTTGTCGTTCAGGGAGAAGGGCGTGTGCGGGCTCAGGGCGATCCTGCCCTCGTGGAAGTGGACGGCTACATAGATAAGTCACTCTGGTATCTGAACGGCAGGATGTTCGCACCTTATCAGCGATCAGCATACGCTACCATGCAACAGACAGGGAAACAACCGGTTGAGGTCGCCTCAGATGATCCTCACCTGTTGCTGGGGTGGTTCAATCCCGAATGGGAACAGTCCATGTTCGTCCGAAAATTGCGGATCCGCATGGATACCGAGGTCGACGATTCCTCTTACTCCTCCAGATTGGTCATCACGGAGCCGGAAACCGGATTCTCCTCGGAAGTATTCGGTACACTCGATCAGGACAGTACGGCTGCCTTGAAGGGCGACTACAGCTACAGTCTGTTCAGAGAAGAGTTGTTGATCGGAAACGGGTTGACAGCGTTCTCCTTTTCAAAGGACACCCTGCAAATCGACGAGTTTTCCTTTAAGGATTATTTTTCCATCTCGGGATCCGTGGATTTCAGCACGCAGTCCTTTATCAACCTCAACTTGCAGACGGAAGAGCTGTCGCTTTCGGATCTGTTGCCGGGGTTGATCCGAGTCCCTGCGGAGAAGATCGACGGTACTATTTCCGGACGTGCCGGAATCGAGGGGCCGTTTCGTCAACCTCGCATCAGTGCCCATTTTGACCTCTACGAAGGCCGTTTTGAGGATCTTGACGGGTATTGGGGACAGATCTCCCTGGATACGGACTGGAACGGCAACCTTGAGATTCAAAGGGGAGAATTCGGCCGATCCGAGGTGCAACTTTTCCGTCTCGGCGGCAGCTACAACATGCCGGAAGACGAGTTGGATCTCAGTCTGTCAGCATCTGTGAGCGAAGCCGATGTCATTTCCAGGGCTCTGACCGGTCGTGAGGGGATTGTGACAGGCGAAGTCAGTTTCTCAGGATCGGTCACCGGTGAGCTTTTACAACCGGATTGGGGGCTGGAGGCATCCATGACGGATGCCGGTATCCTGGGAATCAACTTTAATGATGTCGATATTCGTCTCAGGGGGTCATCTACGAAGCGATTCGGACATGCTGTGTTGATCGAAACATTTCTAATGCAGCAGGGTGACGAATATGCTGTCAATCTGGAGGGTTCGGTCCCGCTCAATCGTGGTGGAAATATTCGATTGGGCATGCACGGTAATCTTTTGCGTGCATTGCCTCAGATCGACCCTTTCTTCAGGGATCCCCGAGGCAGCGGCACGATCGACTGGCATTTTATCCTGGTATCCGGTCGAGTCGTGGATTCTTACGGCACGGTGGAGTTGAACGATGCATCCGTACAGTTCAGCGATGTCATGCCGGGCTTTCATGATGTAAACTTCAGCATGTCGGACAGTTCGGGGATCAGTACCATCCATCGTTGCATCGGAAAAATCGGAGATACGGAATTCGAAATCCGCAACCGTCCCGGAAGCACCGAAGACCCTCATTCATACCCGATCACATTCCCGTACCTGGGTTTTCAACTGGGTGTATTGCAGTTGAAAACACTGAATGCGCAGGGATTCCCGATTCGGATCCCGGATGTGAGTCTTTCGGAAGAATATGCACGTCTCGCCTTGTCCGGAAAAGGCGAAGAGGATTGGTTCGAAATCTCGCGTTACGCATTTATCCGCGAACAGAACAGACTCGCTAACAATGATCAACAACTTGAAACCGCCGGGTATGTTGGGGACAAGGTGATCCCTACACCGTTTCTGCGTTTCAGTGGTGAGATGGAGATCAACGACCTTTACTTTACCTATCCACCGGAAAATGTTACCCCGGGTGAGCCCTTTGCAGTAGTTGATGTTCGTGAACTCGGAATCATTCCAGCTTTGTTGTATCGTGCCTACTGGGACGTTGAGGCACGAGTGGGACGTGACGTACGGTTTGCCCGTGAGATCCGGGGGCTGGAGGAAACGCCGTTTCTGCGCAATGTTTCAGGTTTCTTCGATCAGGTTGATATGGAAGTGCTGATCGAACCGACTCCGATCAACCAACCGGTGGTTGTATCCGGTCGTGTGCTCGATGAGTCACTGCGACTCGAAGGTGAATTTGTCGCGGAACGGGGCACGATCGAATTGCTGGATCTGGAGTTCACATTGCAGGAAGGGGAGGTTGTTTTCGATGAATCCAACATCCTGCCGGTCGTGAGCGGGCGAGCGGTCACAGTTGTCCCTGACCGTACAGGCACCCAGGGCGGGCTTGCGAGCACGATCTTTCTGACCCTGTATGTGATCGATCCGATTACCGGTGAACGGTCTCCCCGAGGTCGTTGGGGAGAAATCACCTTCGTGCTTGAGGATGAACTGGGCTCTTCCCAGGAAGAGATCCTGGCAATGCTGGGCTACATCAACCCGGAAGGGGAGGGGGGACGTGATATCCGGCAGGTGGGCGGGGCTGTTCTGGTTCGTGCAGCGAAGCGGTGGTTGCGTCCCTATGAAAGAGATGTGGAAGACTTCCTTGGATTGGATCTTGTCAGCGTAAATCCAACTGTTGGGCAGTATAAGAATCCTCATGACACGACATTTGCCTTCAATGCGCCGGGAGATGTGGCACGATACTTTCAAACCAGCAGTATTACAGTGGGTAAATACGTCCTTCCGAACGCGTTTCTGAGCTATACCAGTCAGTACGGTCGCGATTTTGAAGCGTACAGCTCCTACCTCCCGCAGGAAGAAATCGAACTCATTCAGCGATGGAACCTGGAATACCGAATGAGCCGTATCTCACCGAATCTCCTCCTGGAAGCGGAATATGAGTATGACAAACTCGCAGAGTTCGGCAATCCGGCATTCCGGCTGAAATATCGGTTCTTCCTGGAACAAGGTGAAGAATAGTGCGTAATCAGATCATACTTCAAGCTGTGGATTCCGGGCATGAGCTTAGCCCGGATATTTCACGAGTTCATAGTGCGTCAGATGCGAGGCGCGAAGGATGAAGCTGTATGGCAATACCGCGAATCCTTCGGAACAAAGCAGATGACGTGCTTGGGACCGCCCGAAGGGTGAATGAATAAATGGGTTTTTCTCTTT
>WJJA01000374.1 GCA_014729955.1 bacterium | reverse complement strand
TATCATGGTAAACGCGATAGTCGTCACCAAGCTCTCCGCGAAACACGGGATGAAAAACATCAACCTGGATGCCGCGTGCAACCAGCTCTTTGGCAATCATCAGGGCGTACAGCTGCGCCCCGGCAAAACGGTGCGGCGGGAAGTCGTGACAGATGAACAGCACACGCTGAATCGGAGAACGGCCGGCGGTCGATGCAACAGTTCCCGAGCGTTCCCTTCCAGTCGTCTCACTCGTATCGGTGTGCTGCGTTCGTGACGTTGGGTGAATCACATGATTGTGATCATCAAGGGCCTGACTGTCTTGTTCTGCTGCATTGAGAATGTCCCGGGGGCTGCCGCTGACGATCCCGCAACGGCGCGGGGAGCTGACTCCAGCAGCATGCAGGCCGCGCCGCAGAACCGGTGGATTCGCGCCGAGCCATTGCGAAGCCCAAAGCACCTCTTCTTCCGGGTAGTATCCCGGCCAGGCGGCGATGCGCAACGCGGCGGGCAAGGGGTGTTTCGTGTCGCGCGGGTAACGGGGCCACGGGTCCGGCGGGGCGTCGGGCCAGGCAGTTAGAAATTCATGCGCCCACTGCACTTCTTCGGGTTCATAGATGTCTTCATGCTGGAGAATGATCTGCGCGACCAGCCATTCATGGCTCCGTTTCGCCTTGTGATTGACCGAATCGGGGGAATCGAAACGGACTCGATAGAGCACGTCCGGTATCGGTAGAAACTCCGCCCCGAGCCGTGCGGTCGAGATCCAGAACTCCCAGTCCTCGTAGCCTTTCATCCCGGTGAATCCGCCGACCTCTTCCCATAGCGGTTTCGCAAACAGGGTCGCAATGGAGATGTGGTTTTGTCGAATCAAAGCATTTGGTTCGATCGGACGCACCGGCCACGGCCAGCGGCCGTCTCGCGTCCCGAAGCGTTCGTAAGCTCCATAGACCACGGGTCGTGTGCCGCTCGCTTCGCCGGCACGTTTCATCATGCGCTCGAGGGTGTCCGGCAGAAGCTGATCGTCGGCGTCGAGGCAGACGATAAAATCCGCGCGCGCCTTCGCGATGCCGGTATTGCGCACCAGGCCCGGCCTGCCGCCGCTGCCCTCACGACGAAGTGCAAGAATCGGGAACTGCTCATCGTGGCGTTGGAAGGATTGTATGGCCGCGAAAGAATTGTCCGAACTGCTGTCATCGACGACGATCAGCTCCACCCGCCTGAAACTCTGCCGGACGATGGAGTCCATCGCTTCACGAACAGACCGTTCGCCGTTGCAGCACGGAATGATGACGGAGACCGTCGGGTCGGCATCCATCCATGAAGAGGTCTGTATCTGCTCGATCAGAATGCCGGGCTCGGTTCCCGGAATCTGAGGGGCCGTGGTAGGCATGGGCCAGGGTCCGCTTTTGCTGATCACCAGTTGAATACCATGGTACGGTATCCGAAAAAAGCAAACCGTATGCCGGACAGTCACGAGTGGGAAAAGGTCGTGATGGCAGTGATTTGACGCGTTTCAGTGTGGTTCGGCCATTCACGCCCGCGGAAAATCTATCCGTGGAACGGCATATCCTGCCGAACCCAGCTTCGTCGAAAGATGATTGGGGTGTGGTGGTGAAGAAAGCTACACCCCGCGCTGCGGCGACCATCAATGCAACGGGAGGTCGGCCATTTCACACTTCCTGCTTGTCCAGGATCTCGGTGGCCGGTGCGAGCTTTGCATCACGACTCATTCCGGGCATCCCCTTACTGAACAGCAGCCCCATCACATGTTCAAGATACTGACGCCGGTTGTCGTCGGTCAGCGCGGGCAGCATGCGTTCGATGCAACCCGGCATCATTCGGCTCTGCATCTCGGGGATGGCTTCATTGGCTCTCTCGTTCTCCAGAACTTTGCCAAGCATCTTGTTCTTATGCTCAACCATGGCATCCTTATCCACACCCTCGAGCATGATCGGCATCATCTTCGACATCATATTCGGCAAGAGATTTTCCATGCCATGCTCTTTCATTATATCCTTCATGCCCTTCATCATCATCGGCATCATTTGGCCCATCATGGCGGGCATCATGCCCATGGTAATCCTCCTGCCTTGTTACAGGGTTCACATACTGGTGGAGCTTCGTTGGTATGGATCCGAAAGCAAACCTCCGGAGATTGCCACAGGATGAGGATTGTGTTAACCCGAATATTTCATGATTGGCGAGAATAATATTCTCTAAAATCTATATTAACAACAATTTATTCTTACGCTATACAGGTTTCCTCTGAGACGGATTGTGTCCCGTCCAAACTCATTTTTCATTCCCCCTTCGGGCGGTCCCAACTGTCTCATCTGCTTTGTTCCGATGGATTCGCGGTATTGCAATACAGCTTCATCCTTCGCGCCTCTCATCTGACGCAATTTGAACTCGTGAAATATTCGTGTTAAGGAGGGGGAAGGCTTTCGGCAGCGCAAAATAGTACTTGAGGGTCATGATGTGGCAGGTGTCTGAAGCTGCGTTCCGGAGTTACCGATCCCGCTTGAACACCAGCAGCGTGATGTCATCGCTCTGCTCGGCACCCTTCGCGAAGCCGCGCACGGAACGGAAGACAGCTTTCCCGATCTCATCGGGAGAGTGGTCCCGATGTCGTCGGACTATGCTGAGCAGGCGATCTTCTTCGTACATCTCCTCCCGTGGATTTTCGGCTTCGGTGACACCATCGGTGAACAACACCAGCACCGCGCCAGGCGGCATCTCGACCGACACGACCTCGCGGGGCATATCGGGCATCATAC
>WJJA01000373.1 GCA_014729955.1 bacterium | reverse complement strand
GGTCTCGTTCGACATCTTTCCGTCGAAAATCACCTTTGAACAAATCGAAGAAGGAGTCTGGTACGATCTGCCGGGCGGGGCAAGGTTTAAGGCAAAGCGTTTGAATCATCCGGGAAATTGTTTCGGGTACCGTGTGGAGCATAACGGCAAAGCGATGGTGATGGCTACCGACAGTGAATACAAACGGAACAATGAACAGGAAAACCGCGAAGTTATTGAGTTTTTCCAAAACGCCGACATTGTGATCTTCGATTCTCAGTATACACTCGAAGAAAGCATGATCAAGGAAGACTGGGGACACTCAACCGCTGTGATCGGAGTGGACATGGCGGTTCATGCGGGTGTCAAAAGACTGGCCCTCTTCCACCATGAGCCGTCCTATTCGGATACGTTTATTCAGGAGTTGATGGAAAAGGCGAGGAAATACAAGAATCTGAACTACCTCGATTCGGGAATCGATATTTTCGTCGCCCAGGAAGATATGAACATTGCGCTGTAGTGATCCCTGCAAGCCGTGCAGCAAACGTAAACCCCGCATTGACGGGGTTTTTGCTTGATGCGGGAGTACACTCAGGGAAGATCCAGTTTTTTCCACCTGTCAAGTACAGCCCTGATGCTTTCGATCGCTTTTTCAATCACCGCCCGGCTGAACGCAGCAGCTGTTTCCGGGTTGTAGTCCGGCAGGCCTTTTCCCTCTTCCATCAGGATGACCGGGTACGGCCCGGGATAAGCCTGTATGGCGGGATTCAGAGTTCCTGCATCTTCATACCCATGATCTTTCAATGCTTCCGGAGCGGCCTGTGGGCGGGCTTGCAGAACCATGGCCGTTTCTCCCGCACCGGAATGACCGCCGGGACCGTCATAAAACTTTTCCGTAAGGTCGTCCGTCTCGAAATACCAGTCGTACAGCATTGCGCGAACGTTGAAGCGATGATGCAGTTCCCACGCTGCGTCTTTCAATGCCGCATGGTTACCCGCATGACCATTCAGCAGGATAAACTCGGAAAAGCCGTTTGCTCGAAGCTGCTCGAGAATCTCGTTCAGAAGGGTTCGGTAGGTTTCTTTGCTGAGGGTTACACTGCCGGGATAGGCCGCCAATGATCGCAATACACCATAGGGCAGGGCCGGTGCGATCAGTGCATCGATCGATTCGGCAATCGGGTCGGCCATTGTATCAGGAATGATCGTGTCAGTCCCCAGTCCCACAGCACCGTGAGCCTCCTGGGCCCCGAAGGGTACAATGACTCGACTGCCTCCGTTGTTTATCCAATCCCGAACTTCATGCCATACTAAATCACTCAACCGACGTGAACGAGGAGTCATGGGGTAACGACCTCTGCATCCCAGTAATCACGGAATAGATTCGCAGCATCACGGTTTTGCCCTTCGACTCGCATCAGCTCACGCTGTTCCTCGTTCAATATGATTACCGTGGGATCTATTTCGACCTTGTATTCTTCGAGTATCGAAGCCGATGCTTTGGTCAAGCCCGGGAAAGAATAACCGCGCTTCTTCGCCTCTTCATGGTTTTCATCCATATTCTCACCGACATAGATAAACCGGTAGGGGACACCTGATTTTTTGAAGGTGTTGGCGAGTTGTTGCAGACTCGGCCAGTACTCGACCTCCACATAGTCGCCCCAGAATACCACGGCACATCCTCGCGGACCGATCCAATTCGATACGGTGAACTCCGGCAGATCGTCTACTTTCGGTCCACGTCTTTCCGAAAGGATCTGGTGATAGGCCTGGTTGTGATACTCTTCCAGAAAGCGCTCTTTGTAAGGATCATATAGTTTCGGCTCCCAATCCATGGAATCGTAAGCTGCACGGAACAGCTCCTCAGCACGCGGGATGCTCTCCAGGTAAAGCGCATAGCCGAAAACACCTAAAGCATTGCGATAATTAAGGATATCCATATGCAGTTTGCCGAAGAAAAGCAAATCCTTTGCACGGGTACGCAGATCCATGGCAGTGAGGATATGCGAACGGGCATCATCCAGGTTTTCCTTTTCGTAATACAATGAAGCCATCTCATGCTCGATTTCAGCCAACATGAATCGGGTCTCAAACTTCCAGTAATCGTCATAGACATTGTCGGGGATCATACCACGCTTTTTCGTCAAATCACTCTTTGCTTCTTTCATCAACTGAAAGGTCTGCTTCTGGTCCGGGTTACGATCAAACAGCATGCGAGCCAGGATTAGTTTCAATTCATGATCGGTACTTCCGGCTTTTAACAGTGGTTGCACGTAGCTTAAGGCACTGTCCGCTTGATCCAGAGCGAGGAACTCATATACAATCGCTTCGACCGGCCAAGGTCCAAGTTTCTGATGCCCTTTCTCTGTCAGAACATTTCGCAACATCTCAATGCGTGGTTCGCCCGGCGCAAGAGATTGCAACTCGACTTTCAGCGCTTCCAAACGCTGCTCGACTTCCTCTTTGCCTGCATAACCGGTCGAGGTCGTAAGAAACGAAAAAAGGAGTGTTGCCAGGATACCCAACACGATCAGGAAACGGTTCCGGGTCATGGGAAGATACCTTCTTCAAAACACTGTGGAAGACGTGATTACCCTTTCAGACAAACTATCGTGTCAATCTACGCAGAGGGTCAAATGGGATCAACATATGTGCAAAAAAGCCTCATATTCTGGAGAAGCAGAGGATAGAGAAAAACGGCACACCGTTCGGTGTGCCGTAGCAAGGGTTCCTCCGTCAAGGAGGGTGCGGGAAAGGTGCGCAGGTTCCCGTCTGCTGTACCCTGATGCATGCTGTATGCCAACAAAAAAGTTCATAAAAAACAAGATCTAAACGATATGCGACAGGCAATTGTTGCCTCATGAACAGGCAATCTTTACCGCTCCCTTTTCCGTTTGGATTACGCCGTGATTGTTGATTGCATGACAACGCGTTTCAAGACTATCTTCAATGATCGGTAGAGTCTGGTTTTCATCTATATTCAGGAGCTTCCCGGATGGCATCGCTCGAAGAAATCCTCACGGAATTGGAGGAATGGCTGCAAACCCATAAGGCAGCCGACCGCATTACGCCTGCGACTTGGGAAGAACTACCGGAGGAGCTGCAGGATCGTCTTTCCAATTTCGCTCGGGACGCAGCGGTTCAGCGGGCGGACGATTTTGCACGTGAAGGGCTTATCGATCTGAATATCCATGAAGGTATTCGTGATCTCGTCAATGCGATGGCGCTGGTCTGGACTCTCAAGGGAGCGCGAGTCCGCGCTATCGTAGAAGACTATATCGATGAATTACCCGCCCCGCCGGGGCGCGAATTCATCAAGCTGGCGGACCAGCTCTTTCGTCATCGTTCCAGCGGACGCTGGCAGGATCTCGTCGCCGCTGTCAAATTCGATCACCTCACGGAAATTGTCCGTAATGCGCTCGAAGAAATGAATTTCGGCGGCAAAGAGATTTTTGATCGTGCCTTGTTGCTGGAGCAGATCGGTTTGGCCTACAGCCGATGGGCGTTGCGACATCCCAAGGAAGCCGTGGATGAAGTCCTGAGTGTAATCGAGCTCGAGGCAGAGGAGGACGGTGAGGTCGCACTCGATGAGATTCTCGCGCTCATGCGAATGCGAGGTGCCGAACCGATTCTACGAGCGATCGAACTGGAAGAAGAAGTCGGGCTGGAAGCATTGAGCCGTGCCGATATGGTGCGCATGCTGAAACGATATGCCCTGATCGTGAAGCGGGAAGGTGGATTGAAAACCGGGTCACGTACTCATCCCAGGCTGGAACTGGTCGATTCAGAAAGCACGGACGCTGATAATGCCGTTGACAAGTCAGCACCCGCAAATGTGGATACCCCATCAGTTGAAACGCCTGAACCTGCCTCCAAGACTAAGCAAGAGCCCCTGACTCATGAGGAAACGGAACAGCAGGAAAGCACTGAACCCCGATTAGTGGATACGACGGTTGAGGAAGTTGCCGACGAGATAAAAAAACCCGAGCCTGAACTCGCTTCGGACGCTGCAACGCCGGAACCGACCGCTGAGACCGAGAAAAAGGAAGAATCTCCGTTCTCTTCGACGGCTCTTTCCGCGGAGGATGAGGAAGCGATCAGCTCTCTGTTCGGCGGGGCGGATCTGAGTGAAGACGATTCTGCGGGACCAGACGGACCGGCTGAAGCTGAAGCGCCTGAGGCAGTGGAAGCCGACGCCGAAAAAAACGGCGAAGAACCCGAGCAGGCCGAAACTGAAGCACCAAGTTACACGGAAGGGGAAACTCGCATCGGCGAAAAGAAGGTGCAGGCCGAGCCGGAGGATTCTGCTGAATCAGAAACACACCCCACGGAGGAATCATTTCAGTCTCCAGGCTGGTTGCATGAAGATGCGGAGTCCGGCTCGACAGATGAAGAAACGATGCCGACAATAGAAGAAGAAACGGAATCGGAAGTGGAGCAGGAGGGGGAAGAGGATGATCCGTTTTCCGATCTCCGCAGCGGGGAACTCCACGACAGGATTGTGAAGCAGCTGTATGAGGGCGATGAGACATTGCTCGAAGTGTTTCTCGCGAAACTGAAGGGGGCCCCGGACTGGAGTCGGGCGAAGCAGATGATCGCCAATGAGCTTTTCCGTTGCAAAGTTGACTTGCATAGCGAAATCGGTGAGGAATTCTTTCTGACGTTAAAACGATGCATGGGAGCATCCTAATTGGCTGCTGAATCAAAGGGGTTTAGTTTCGGATTTCCGAGCGACCTGCGAGACGAAGCACTCCGTCGTATCGACGGGCTTCGTGATTTGCCGACGCTGCCGGTCATCGTGCAGCGTGTCATGGCCATGGCGCAGGATGTAAATGTCAGCTTTCGTGAATTAAAACAGGTCATTATTGCCGATCCTCCTCTCGCGGCAAAGATTCTCAAAGTGGCAAATTCAGCGTATTATGCACGCCGGGTGAAAGCGACGAGCATTGATCAGGCGTTGGTGACCGTAGGCCTCCAGCAGGTGATTTCGATTTGCGCCAGCATGGGAGTGATTGGTTCGCTCGATGAATGGGAGCAGAAGGTACTCGATCGAGAGCGCCTGTGGCGCCATTCTCTCGCGACCGGGTTTCTGGCGAAAGGTCTCGAGTTGCGACGGGGCGGCGGTCAGAACAAGGGGCCGGACATTTTTCTGTGCGGGCTCTTGCACAATATCGGCTGGATAGTGATCGATTACCTGTTTCACGACAGAATCCATGAAATCCTTCGTACAGCGGAGACGACGGATGAATGGAAGATCGAGCATGAAGTTGATATTCTAGGCATCGATCATGCCGAACTTGGCTCCATGTTCCTCGAAAAATGGGGATTGCCGAATGAGATCTGTGAAATCGTCGGCAATCATCACCAACCTGAAGCAGCAGAAACCTATCAGCTTGAATCCGCCTTGATTCAAACTTCTGCCCATTTGTCTCCGTTCCGCTTCCGTATGGAACCGATCCTGAAGGAAGCCAGTGAACTTCTTCCTCACAAAGTGAAGGAACCCGGGACCGCAGCAGCGCTTGAAGAAATCAAAAAAAAATATGTAGGACACATCAACCAGGCTTCGGTCATGGCCGATCGATTGTTCGGCTGGCTGGATATGGATTCATCCAAAGACAACGGTGGAGAAGGGAAAAAGGCAAAATCCGCCCCGAAACCTCAACCTGCAGAGGATCCGCCGGCACCTGTGCCGAGCGAGGAAGAGACGGACGATGCAGAGACAGCGTCGGAATCCGCAGCACCTGAAAAGCCTGCAGCCCCGGCGGTGGAAGAAGAGGCTCCGCCGTCTGTCGAAAAAACGCAGCCCGGTCCAAGTGAGAAAGCCGCAAAGAAACAAAGTGCCGCTGTGGCGGAAGCAGAACCCACAC
Organism: bacterium; assembly: GCA_014729955.1. GTDB lineage: Bacteria > Electryoneota > Electryoneia > Electryoneales > Electryoneaceae > WJJA01. The sequence goes on along the minus strand of WJJA01000373.1, from coordinate 8,991 downwards.
CCAAGCGTGCACCCGAGCCGAAAGCCGCACCGGCTCCGAAGCCTGCCCGGGCGAAAGAAGCGCGCAAACCATCTGCGCCGACCATTATGATCTTCGAAGAGGACGCTATTCGCTCGGATCTGCAGAGTCGTCTGAAGGGCAAAGGCGTAAAGCTTCATCCGGCCAAAACAATCCGTGAGGGGTATTCCGCTTCGAAGAGCGAGTTGCCCGATTTGATCATGATGCCCGCGTCTTCGCCGACGAAAGAGTTGACTGCGATGATCGGATCGATTCGATCAAGAGGTACCGAGAAATACGTGCCGATTCTGCTGACCCTGGAAAGGGGCGAGAAACTCGGACGGTACCGCAAACTCCTGCCCGTGGTGGATGATGCGGTGGTCAAGCCGGGCAAGGAAGGTGACCTGGCGAAAAAGGTGCAGGGACACCTGGTGATAGGACGTCGTACCAACCAGATGCGGGAAGACGAAACCGATTCTCTCGGGGAGGGTTCGGCCGCGGATGCGCTGCAGGATTTCGCCCGGCACATTCAGAACAGCCTGACCCTTTTAAAGGGGCGAGCGAAGTTTACACGCGTGGACAGTCCGGTACAGGTGATGCGGCTGGTCAAGGATGTCGAATACAACACTGAGCGTATCAGTGCGCTGTTGCTCGCTTTACAGAAAAGCCTGGAAGCGCTGGATGAAGACGGCAGTCTGTCTTCGCACTCGCCGCGCGAGAACCTGATTCGAGGCTTGAAAAGCCGGCTCGAGGACTTGAAGAAGCAGTTCAGCCCGGGTGGTAAGAAGTAACAATGCTTACCGTGGTATTACGATTCGGTCCACGTAACAGCACCTTCCGTGCGAGTAGCCCTGACAGGCAACTCGACCCGTGGAGCCCGGGGTCGCAAGCTGTTGACTGTATGCAAACAAACCCCTATATTTTCGGCTCGCAATTCGCCGGAGTGGTGGAATTGGCAGACGCGCTGGTTTCAGGGATCAGTGGGCAATAGCCCGTGTGGGTTCGAGTCCCACCTCCGGCACACTTTACGGCAAACGCCCGTCACCGATGAAGGTGACGGGCGTTTGCCTTGAGAACTGGTAAGGAAATGTGCGTTGCACAAGATCAACTGTTGTGCCGGACCTGGTCAGTCGCCTCTTTGTCGACAATCTCTGCGAGCACCTGGTTCTTTTCCACTGCGTCGCCGGCTTTCACGTTCAGAGATTTGATGGTGCCGTCCATGGGCGCTTTGATCTCGTTTTCCATTTTCATCGCTTCCATCACGATCACGCCCTGGTTCTTCTTCACGGTGTCGCCGATCTCCACATCGGTCTTCACGATCAATCCGGGCATGGGCGCCTTGATGACACCCTCGGATTTCCCCACACCGGCAGCACGGATGAAGTCGCGGAGGAACGCTTCCCGAGAGCTGATCGCTTCCGCTTCGTAGTCATATCCCATCAGGTGGGCACGATACTGTCCGTATTCGTTGTCGTCCGGTTCGAGGGTAACGAGATAGGAGGCGCCGTCAATGAGGAATGAGTAATGGATCGGCGGAGTTTCCAGCTCGGCATCGATACGGACACGTTCACCATCGATTTCTGCGACACCGGCATCCTCTTCGGGAAACCCGACTTCGTAGGTACGACCGTTGACTTCTACACGGTAGGATTCAATTTCTTTGCTCATCGGTGCAGTTTCTCCCGTCCCTTACGTTTCCAGTTGGAACCGTCCAATACGGCTGCGCTTGTGCCGGCTTTTCCATTGCCACAGGGTTGAGCGATGGGCTTGTCCTTACCGGTATGACGGCTCCAGGCAACAGCAAGCGCGATGATCTTTTCAAGGCGTTCTTCTTCCCGACGCAAAACCTCCGCATCGAACTCACGCGCGACAAAGCCGGTGTCGATTTCACCCTTGCGGAAAGACTCATTGTTCATAACGAAGATGCCGAAGGGGATGGTGGTGCGCAGGCCGGCGATGCGATACTCGGTCAAGGCTCGTTTCATGCGGTCAATCGCTTCCGGACGATCTTTGCCCCACACAACGAGCTTGGAAATCATCGGGTCGTAATGAATGGAGATCTTGCCGCCCGCGCTGACACCGCTGTCTTCGCGAATGCCGAAACCGTCCGGCGGTTTCGGGTAGGAAATGGTGCCGGTGGAAGGCAGGAAATTCCCGAGACTGTCTTCGCTGTAGACACGGAACTCAATCGCGTGTCCCCGCTGCCGGATGTCTTCCTGTTTGTACGGCAGCACCTCACCCGCGGCCGAGCGTATCTGCAGCTGCACCAGATCGATGCCGGTGACCATTTCTGTGACCGGATGCTCCACCTGCAGCCGTGTATTCATCTCCAGGAAATAGAAATTCAGGTCGGGATCGACAAGGAATTCTACCGTGCCGGCATTCTGATATCCGCAAGCTTTTGCAGCGTCCACGGCCGCCGATCCCATCTGCTCACGCAATTTCGGGGTGACGACAGCACTGGGCGATTCTTCGACCACTTTCTGGTGACGCCGTTGAATCGAGCACTCTCTTTCACCCAGGTGAATGACGTTGCCGTGATGATCGGCAAAGACCTGAATTTCAATGTGACGCGGGCGCTCGATATACTTCTCAAGATAGACCAGTGGGCTGGAAAAGGCCGCCAGTGATTCTCGACGGGCACCTTCCAGTGCGTTGATCAATTCATCCGGCTCATGCACCACCCGCATACCTTTGCCGCCGCCGCCCATCGCTGCTTTGATCAGGACCGGGTAGCCGATTTTCTCGGCTGTCTTCTTCGCCTCTTCATCTCGCTCAATGCCTGCAGGCGATCCCGGCACAACCGGAACACCGGCCTTTTGCATGATCGAGCGCGCCTGCGTTTTCGATCCCATGGATGCGATCGCGGAGGGCGGAGGACCGATCCAGGTCAGCCCGGCGTCGGTCACCTGTTGGGCGAAGTCGGCATTCTCCGAAAGAAACCCGTAGCCGGGATGAATGGCCTGTGCACCACGGCTGAGCGCGACATCGATGATTTTATCGCCTCGCAGATAACTTTCCGAAGCAGGCGCGGGGCCGATCGGATACGCTTCATCTGCCAGAAGCACATGTTGCGACAATCGATCCACATCCGAATACACCGCAACAGCCTTGATTCCGAGCAGGTGACAGGCTCGAATCACGCGCACCGCAATTTCACCTCGGTTGGCAACTAAGATCTTTTCAAACACCTGTTGTCTCCATGGTAATGCCGTGCCGATGGGTTGAAGCATTTGCCCCGTCAATGTAGCCCCGCTCAGGTCGTCATGCAAACCGCGGTCGACGCACAGAGTAAAAACGCGGCGCCTGCATGCGGCGTCGCGAGTACGTTCCGGGATACATGAGATGGAACAAGTTACTGGGCGTACCGATCGTATTCTTCCGCGCCTGCTTCACCCAGCAGTTCATCTACGAGCTTGCGGAGGTGGTCGAAATTCGGCGGCTTTTCTACAAAATAGTCCACCTTGAGATCTTTCATCGCCTCACGGACCAGCTCATCAATAAAGCCTGAAAGCACGATAATGCGTGTACCGCTAAGCTCCGTCTCCTTGCGCAGCATGGAAGCGATACGGATCCCATCTGTGCCGGGGAGGTGCAGGTCAAGGATGACCACATCCGGTCGATGTTTCATCAACATCAATCCCGCCTGGGCGACGTCCGACGCTCCAACCACACGTCGCTCACCGCCTTCCAGATGCGGCATCAGTGCATCAATCAGATCCGCATCATCATCGATGATCAGGATCGTGGGTGGCTTCAACTTGTTCTCCCACTCCGGCAGGACCTCAAACCCGTGGGAACGACAGAATCGCACCAGCTCTTCCCGAAAAACCCGATAGTGTCCGCCCGGGGTCGTGCCCGCTTTGAGACGACCTTTCTTGATCCAGTTGGCGACGGTTTCAGGTGTTACGTGGCAATGCCTTGCGATCTGTCCGGTTGTAAACCACTCAAGGTGGGCAAGATCGTTCTCGGAACCTGACATTCTTCAACCTTTGAGTAAGGTGTTCCCCGCATGTTAGCACGGTAAAAATATAAGGAAGCTCCCTATGCTCTGCAAGACAAATATCGAGGAATCCGCAGAGCATGCAATTCCAGCAAGATGAAACAGGGTTTAGCATCCATTTCTAAGGGATATCCTGTTAAAAGCGTAAGGGAAACCCTTAGAATCACGCTCTATAAGTTCTGTTTTTATACATACGAATGGTAATAGGACCTAATATTCCCAAAATGGATACATTACCTCTGCAGAGGAGGTGCGTTGTTTGCGGGATAATGGCCGACGACCGGTTCTTGGATGTGGATGGTTCGGTCTTCTCCGCCCGCTTCACGATAGGCGACATGAAACTCGGCACGTTCCTGGTAGGTCAATCCCTGCAGCAAGGCATCCGCCGGGTTTTTCTCACCGTCGTGAACCACGAAAATGGACTTGAAAGGTTGTGCGGCAAGCAGTTCTGCGAATTTTTGCTCTTCTTTTCGTGCTGCCGGCGGAGCGCCGTGAAAGTCTTTTACATCAATGATCAGGGACCAGTCATTCCCGATGTTTGCCTGATGCTGCGGCCACTCCATACGCATCAGTTTCGCCTCCCAGGCGTCCTGCATACCGTGAAGCGTCAGTACAAGAATGCTGCGATGTGGATCCAGTTCGAAGCGGTACATGCCTTTCTCCCAAAACCGGTTTGAAGGTAGCAGCAACCTACGCTCTTGCAACAATCCCGCGCAAGTAACCCGGCTCGAAACCCCGTGATCCTGCAACTCCTGTCGAGGCAGGCAAATGCATGTTCTTATTGTTGAGATGCTGTGATGAAGAGAACGATGCTGCTGGAGACGTTTTTCCAGGAAGGCTCCACTGTGCTTGACAGGGAGCTTGGCGTACACGTATCCTCCAGCTTATCTCTTCATAAACCGTTTCTTTCTTTCAAGTTCCCGGCAATTGTGCCGTAGCATCAGGAGGACCCGTGAGCACCGCACCCGAGATTAAACCCCCCGGAGCAACGTTCTTCGGCTTCCCGGTAGGTTACTGGATGCTGAACGTGATCGAGATGTGGGAGCGTATGGCCTACTTCGCGGTCCGAAGTGTGGTCGCGATCTACATCATGCAGGCCGATGAGACCTACGGCCTCCATTTCACGGCTGTGCAGAAGGGACACATCTTCGCCTGGTGGTTCATCTTCCAGTCGATCCTTCCAATGTTCACCGGAGGGTATGCCGACCGTTACGGTTACAAGAAGACCCTTGCGTTTTCCGTAACGCTGAACATCATCGGGTATATCATGATGGCGTTCATGACCAGCTTCTGGGGCTTCTTTACCGCCGTCATGGTTCTCGCCACGGGTACAGCATTCTTCAAACCCAGTCTCCAGGGATCTCTGGCTCAGAATGTGACGAAGGAAAACTCCTCTCTGGGCTGGGGCATCTTCTACTGGGTTGTCAATGTCGGCGCCATGATCGCGCCGCTGCTGGCGGGCTTCATTCGTAACAATCCCGCCTGGGAACAGAATGCCTGGCAGATCCTGTTCCTGACCTCCGCCGGGATCACCTTCCTGAACTACATCATGCTGTTCACGTTCAAGGATTACGCCTCCGGTGCGGACAAAACCCTGAATCCGTTGCAGGTCTTCGTTCATACCCTCAAGAACATCTTCGAAATCCGGCTGATCATCTGGCTGCTGATCATGTCCAGCTTCTGGCTGATGATGTATCAGCTTTGGGACCTGCACCCGAATTTCCTGACAGACTGGAACGATTCATCCGATGTTGCGTCGATCATACCGGACTGGAGGTTCTTCGAAACCTGGGTGGTTGAGACGGCTCGAGGGCCGCAGGTGCCGCAGGAGTACCTGATTACACTCAACGCTGCGCTGATCGTGGTGTTAATGATCCCGGTCTCATGGATGGTGCGAAAGCTTCGTACCCTTGAAGCGATGGTGATCGGTATGAGCGTGGCGACCGCTGGTGTGATCGTGGCGGGTTTCACCAATGTCGGCGGTGTGTTCCTGCTGGGAGTGGCGCTCTTCAGTCTCGGCGAAATGCTTACCGGGCCGAAGAAGAACGAATACCTCGGGCTGATCGCTCCCCCGGGCAAGAAGGGGCTCTATCTCGGGTATGTCAATATCCCGATTGGTATAGGTGGTTTCACCGGCTCCCAGATGGCCGGCTTCATCTACGGTACCTACGGCGAAAAAGCGGTGCTGGCTCAAAAGTACCTCGTGCAGCATACCGAGATGGGCGAAGGAGTCACCTGGACAGGGAATATTGACAGGTTGTCCGAAATCCTCAATGTCCCTCGTACCGAGGCTTTTGTTAAACTGCAACAGGTGACAGGATTGGATGCGCAGGCGGCAACGAAACTGCTCTGGGATACCTACCATCCCCAGTACGCCGTCTGGGTGCCGTTCATTGTCATCGGTGTGATCGCGGTGATCGCGCTGGTGATCTTCGCGAAACTCGCGCAGAAGTGGGATGACATGAACGCCTAGCCCGGATATTTCACGAGTTCAAACTGCGTCAGATGTGAGGCGCGAAGAATGAAGCTGTATTGCCATACCGCGAATCCTTCGCGACAAAGCAGATGACGTAGTTGGGACCGCCCGAAGGGGGAATGAGTAGATGAATTCGCCTTGAAAACATTCTGTACCGAAGCAAAACCATATAGCGCGACACTATCTTATTGTTAATGTGGTGTTTTGAAAAGAATGTTTTCTTCATTCATGAAATATTCGGGCTAGCCGGCGAACGAGGACATCTGGAAATGCAACGCGGATCGATCATGTATCGGTTCGCGTTTTCTCTATGACGGCTTTCAATGCTGATTCGCGCTTGGTACTTTTCTTATTCTCCAAGGGCAGCGTTCGGTATGATTTCTGCGATAGATTAAACTCCCATTCGGCTCAAGCGTCTGAAGTGTGGGTGCAGGTGTGTGAGTGATGGAAATGGTGAAATTGAGGAAATGCTGCCTATCGGCATTGCCCCGGAATTGTTACGCCGCAACCTCAGGAGGAATACCTTGGCACTGCAACAAACACGAACTTTCACGCTCATTCTGTCGGTGGTTCTGACGGCATTTGCCGCCCCGCCGGCACTTCAAGCCCAGTATTCCCAGGAATGGCAGGTTCCCCAGGATTACAACGAACGCGGCTTCCTCTACTTCGACTACAACCTGGATGGAAGTGTCGAGCTGACCAAGTTTTACCAGAACTGGGTTACGGTCTATGACGGTGCGGACAACTGGGAGATCCTGTGGAATCTGAGCGCTCCCGATCATGACGAGCTGATCTTGTGGGACTTGTACACGCTAAGCGGAAACCCGGAGCGCACCGCTGTCTTTCTCGCGAACAACCTCGATCCATCCACCACCAGGTTGCAGGCGTTCGACTTGCTGGCAGAGGCTCCCGCTTGGGAAACCAGCGATTTCGACGGATCCTATTCCAACATCGATACCAGCGATACCGATGCGGACGATGAGACAGAAATCGTCCTGGGGGTAAATATTTACGACTCAGAGGAAGAGACCTACAGCTCCCGCTTCTATGTCATCAGCGACAACGGCAGTATTGAATACACAAGCTCGGTGCTGCAGGGTTACATGATCGGACCCTACTGCGGCGACCTGGACGGTGACGGTCTCGCCGAAGTTCTCTTCAACCTGTACCAGGCAGGCACTCTTACGTCTACTCTGCATGCCTGGTCCTCATCGCCGAACGTGGTCCGTGACCACCCCGGCGTGCTGCCGTTAGACATTGAGCTTGGGCCGAATTACCCGAATCCCTTCAACCCTTCGACCACCATTCCGGTTACGTTGATGCGTCAGGCGGACGTTGAGATCAAGGTCTACAATGTGGTCGGGCGAGAGATCACAACCCTGATGAACGGTACTCTCGGGGCGGGTCTGCACACCTTCCACTGGGACGGTCTGACCGCGGCGGGAGCCCGTGTTGCGAGCGGCATTTATTTCGTCGAAATCCATGTCGGCGACAATCACCGTGTACGGCGGCCCATGGTTCTGATGAAATGATTGCTGCCCTGATCCTTTCCATATTGTCCCTCTATCCCTGGAATCTCAACGCCGGCGGGTACTTCACTCACGGCCGCGATTCCGAGGAGAAACGGATTCAGCTTGCCACGGCCACAGTGGGGGTGGACCGTCTGAACCGGGATGCGGTTACCCTGGCGTATGAGCGAAGACACGTGGAACGTGAAGGGGATATGAAACTGGAGCATGACTACTATGCTGTGCGAGGGTACAGCTGGTGGGACGACCGCTTCCGGACCGGTATCACCGGCGGCTACCTGGACATGGAGCTGGAAACCTGGTATGTCGCGTGTGTTGCGGAAGGCGAGTTGCCCGAGTTCGGGTACGGGGCCCATGCGATCTTTGCACGGGGGGGAACGGATGTCGCCGGGACTCCCGATCTCTACAAGCTGAGTCTTCAGCTGAGTCGTTCATTCGGACCTCACCTTACCTGGATCGGCTGCCGGGTGGAATGGGAGGAGTCGAAAAATCGGGGTATGGCATCCTTCGGAGTCATTTCGGAGATAAGTCGAACCGTTACGGTACGGTTTTCGCATTGGTTCGGTGAAAGTCGGTTCTTTATCGATCCCCATGCGATGACGATGGACAATACGCCGAGCCTTATTACTCGCAAAACGACTGCGCAGGCTGATGTACGGTTTCTGACGAACTGGTACCTGATTCTGAAACTGTCGCGCATGGACCAGGAGCCGTGGGGACGATGGGGCAGGGAGTGGGAGATTCAAACCGTCTACTATACGGTAGGTCTGATGCTTCGCCTGTAGGCAAAGGAGACTGTGAGATGAGACGACATCGGATATGGCTTGCGGCGCTGATGATTATGCTGATCCTGCCGCTGACACCGGCTACGGGGCAGGACAATGCCCGCATGAGCGCGAACATCGTGGTCAATGCCGATATCGGCTGGCCCACACGTGTCGTGGTGGAAGGCTACAATCCGCAAAAGAAGGCATGGCTGGGGGTGT
>WJJA01000372.1 GCA_014729955.1 bacterium | reverse complement strand
GTGTCTGAGATTGCGAGCGCGTCGCAGGAACAGACATCGGCGATTGATCAGGTGAACGATGCACTGGGCCAGATCGACCAGGTGACCCAGGGCAATACCTCGAATGCCGAAGAGAGCGCTTCGGCCGCGGAAGAGCTTTCCAGCCAGGCCGGGCATCTGAAGCAGATGCTGGGCAAGTTCCGTCTGGACAAGAAAGCCGGTGGACTTGACAGTCGGGCCGCGAAAAAGCCGTCGAAGAAAAAGGCGATCGCAAGTGCGCCGGTGGCGGAAACTGCGCACGCACACGCCGGCGGCAATGGCGGTAGTAAACAGCACGAAGTCGAGCCGGATGATGTGATTTCCCTGGACGATGCCGACTTCGGTGAGTTCTGATCCATGTGTTCCATGTTCCGTTCCGTCAGATCTGAGGATCTGGCGGAACGGGAGACGCGGGGCAGGAAGTATGCAATGGAGTTGTGTCAGGTCTTGAGCCGTCGAAGACGGATGGTGACCTGACACCGCGGTGCCGGTTCAGATCCGTTTTGAGTGTCGGGTCACACCCCGCTCACGCGGGCCAAGACCCGGCACATCGTTCAGATTGTGGCTTGGCACCCCGATGCCGGTTCAGATCCGTTTTATCCTTCAGCTTTGCCGTAGGGTTCCTTCCCAGGGAACCCGTACACCCCACGCAACGGCCGGTGCCTCCACCCGGCCGTTGTTGCGTTCTGAACGGCCGGCGCGGGTTGAAAGTCGTGCTAACCCGGATATTTCACGAGTTCAAACTGCGTCAGATGTGAGGCGCGAAGAATGAAGCTTTATTGCCATACCGCGAATCCTTCGCAACAAAGCAGATGACGCAGTTGGGACCGCCCGAAGGGGGAATGAATAGATGAATTCGTCTTGAGAACATTCTGTGCCGAAGCAAAACTATATAGCGCGACACTATCTTATTGTTATTATGCTATATAGAAAAGAATACTTTCTTCATTCATGAAATGTTCGGGCTAAGCGGAATGGGATGAAGAAGGGCGTCGCGACACGGCTTTACGCTTCGAGCAGGGATTGAATGCGATGCAGGAGTGCCATCGGCTTGTATGGCTTCTGGATGAAGCCGCCGATCCCTTCCGAGGTGAACTTGCTCATCGCTTCACGTTCTGTGAACCCACTGCTGATCAAGACCTTCACATCAGGGTTCAGCGCATGCAGGTTGGCGAACGCTTCGACGCCGTTCATATGCGGCATGGTCAAATCGAGCAGAATACATGCAATACTGTCGCCGTGATTCTTGTATAGATCCACGGCTTCCCGCCCGTCCTCAGCGTACAGCACACGATAGCCTCCGCGCTCGAGGATGCGCCCGGCCATATGGCGTACACCGGGTTCGTCATCAACGACCATGACCAGCGGAGCCCGGTCTCCGTTTTCTTCGGCAGCCTCCACTTGAGAACCGTCACCTTCCGCGAGGGGGAACAGGACGGTAAATGTTGTACCTGTGCCGGTTGCCGACTCCACCTTAAGGCCGCCGCCGTGTGTGCGCACAATGCCCTGGACCGCCGCCAGGCCCAGTCCCCGCCCGGTAAAACGTGTGGAGAAGAAGGGCTCAAACATCTTGGACAAGGTCTCCTCGTCCATCCCTTCGCCGTTATCTTCAATAGTGACATGGACATACCGGCCTTCATGCATTGTTTCACCCAGATGGATCCACTGCAGATCGCTGTCCGTCAAGTTCATCTCGCCTGTGCGGACTGTAATCCTGCCCGCGGCGTCACCAATGGCCTCGGACGCATTGAGGAGGATGTTAGTGACGATCTGACGGACCTGGGCAACATCCACTTCAACTTTGGGCAGCTGGTCCGACAGCTCGAATTGTACTTCGATCTTTTTCGGGATGGTGGCTTGCAAGAGGTCGGTGATGTCGCCGATGATATCCGACAGGTTGACCGGTTCAACCATAAACTGACCGCGACCGGCATAGGCCAGCATCTGGCGTGTCAGCTCCGCGGCGCGCTCCGCGGATTGCTCGATTTGCTGCAAGCTCTGGCGTGCCTTGCTGCGTTCATCCACATCCATCATCGCCAGGCCGGTGTTGCCCATGATGCCGGCGAGCAGATTATTAAAGTCGTGCGCAATCCCTCCGGCGAGCACTCCCAGGCTTTCCAGCTGTTGGGCTTCCAGGATCCGTTTTTCGAGGCGGATACGCTCTTCCTGTGATTCCCGCAACGGTGCGATGTCTTCCGCGATCATCTGCACGGCTTGAACATGGTCCTCGCTGTCCAGAACCGGGCTGAAATGCACACGCAGATAAATCGACTTGCCCCATTTGCTCGTATAGTCGAAGTTCTGTACGAACGTGCGGCCCGTATCACGACACTCTTCGACCGCATGGGAAAACCCGATGGTACGCAACGGTTCAAAAGTGAGAACATTGATGGTACGTGTCTGGTCCGCAGAGGGCGACCCAAGGGTCTTCCAGAAGCTCGGATTCATGTTGATGATCTGACCGTCCGGGTCAATCTGGGCAATCGCCAGCGGTGCGGATTCGATCAGCGTTCTGTACCGCTCCTCGCTCTCGCGAAGAGCGTCGAGGGCCTGTTTGCGCTGAGTGTCGTCCAGCCGTACGGTGGCATAGTGTTTCAGTCTGCCCTCATCATCCAGGATGGGAGATATGGAAATCAACGCCCAGTATACTTCACCGTTCTTCTTCCGTTCGCTGAGAGTACCGCTCCAGAACCGCCCCTGACCAATGGTTTGCCAGATTTCATCATAAACCTCCTGCGGATGGTTGCCTGACCGCAGGAAAGCCGGATGGTGTCCGATGACCTCTTCAGCCTGGTATCCGGTAAGATCGGTGAACGCTCGATTCACGTATTCAATCATGCCCTCGGTATCGTTCAACATCACCGCGGACGGCCCCTGCTCAATCGCCGCAGACAGCTTTCGCAGCTGCATCTCGATGTCAAGACGTTCGCCTATATTCCTGGTGACGGCGATGATTTCCGGGGTGCCGTTGCCCTTGTCGGGCAACACGAGACGAGCTGTGGTTTCACCACGGATGGTACGGCCGTCCTTGTGACGAATCGAGTGGCGAATGGTGACCACGGGATTGTCCGGGGTCAACTTCGCAGTGGACGCGCGGAAGGCGCGACGATCATGCTCCGGGATGAAGTCGAATCCGGATTTCCCCACCAACTCATCCCGTTCGTACCCGGTAAACTGCTGGACCGACGAGCTGACGTCGAGAAACTCACCCCTGTCCGTCATGTGAAACAGCATGTCGCCGGCACTTTCCGCGAGAAGACGATACTGCTCCTCCCGTTTGATCAGCATCTCGGTTTGGTCTGCAGGTTCGTCAAGCAATCGAAGGAACAGCAGCAAATGACTGCTGCTGTCCTCGCCCGCGACAATACGAATGCGGATGTCTACCGGGATCAAATGGTCGTCGGAACATCGCAGCCGGGCGCGGAAACGCGCGGACTCATCCCTTTGTCCCGCACCCCGCAGGATCTCCTGCAGCTTCGGATGCTGTTCCTGACCAAGAAAGGAGGCCAACGGCCTGCCGATCCATTCCTCCGGGGGACGGCCGGTGAGATCGCGGCTGTTTGTGGTGATGTACCTGACAGAAAGGCTCGAGTCGCAGACAAGCAGCAGCTCGTCCATCGATGAGCTGAAAAGCGTCAACAGTTCTTGAAGTACAATATGAGGCAGTCCATGCTTCGGAGGTTGGGTGGATTCCCGGCTCCGTGACGACACAAACGAAGGCCCGCTCCGAGGCTCGTGCCTGCTTTCGTCTTTTCTATCCGTCAACCCTGCTCCCGATTTTCCGCTGGCTGCGTATGTCGATTCCGTAAAAAAAACCCACAATAACCGAAATATGAGGTCGAACCTGTAATCGGCGCAACAATCATCGGGATCGAATGAGATGGGAACAGGGCAAAACCAACCGGCTGTTTTCAGCGGGTCTGGGCCTCGTTTTGCCATCCAAACTTGCAGGCGTGCGAGGCTGTCTGATCAAGCATGTGAGAGAATGATTTGCAGAGATTCCAGAGGGATCGGCGACGTCCGGTAGAATGATCGGAGCTCGCGAAGTTGCAGACGGTTGTACGAGTCCGCGCTGGACGGTTCTGAGTCTCCCCTTCATGATGCAGCGGGCAGGTTGGAGGCCGGCAGAGCTGTGGTTGGTCCCGCAACGTCCTTATATTACATTGTTTGGAAGACTATTCGTTCGCGCTTGGTTCAAAGGATAGCGGGGTACCAGAGAATTCATGTCTGATTGCAAGCAGTCGCCTCCGAACATCCATCCATCCGGGTGGAAAACGTATGTCATCATCCTGTTCCTGTTTTTCTTCCTTCCCGGGATTGCCGCAGCCCAACCGGGAACCCTTGCCGAACAACTGGCTGTGGAAATGAACCGTCTCGAGGATGTGCCCGGACCGGAGCTGGATACTCTGTTCAACGCATTGCTCTACAATGTGCCGGACGCGATGGGCCGCCCGGTGGTCGAAGATCGAGTAGTGAACGGAGTCCTCGGTGTGATTGGTGCGGGTTTGTTCGAAGGGATGCCGACGACTGCGATCGGTCGTGTCGCCGGTTACGCGTTGCAGGCTCTCGAAGCGGGGGCTTCGGTCCCGGCGGTCGATGAAATCGCGATGATCGGATTCAGCAACCGTGATGTGAGCGCCGAGCAGTTTGTTGCCGGGGCACGCGCTCTGACGGCCATGATACACGGCGGTATCGGCAGCAATATCTGGCGCGAGGCGATCAGTTACGCGCTGTACAACGATTGGACCCCGGAGCAGATCACGGGAGTGGGTCGTACGCTCCTGCAGGGGCAGGACGAGAATGTCCCGCTCGATAAACTACTCCTGGCGATGATCATTCGTGTGGACCAGGGTCTGCAGGGCGTCACGATGCAGCAGGCCGCACGCGAAGAGATCGCTTTCATCAAGGGTGAGGTGCAGGACCAGAATGTGCAGCGCAAACGCCAGGATGAGATCTATGAGGCCATGCATGAAGCGGTGCGCAACGGCGTCGACAAACCGGTGGCCATGGATCTTTACACCGAAGCGATTCGCGAGGGTTGGACCACCGGCGAAGCGGAGAAGATCTTCAACGGGCTGGCGGACGGTGTCCGCATGGGTTTGACGCCGGAGCGTCTTGCGCTGGCCTTGCTCTTGCGTATGGCGCGCGATCGTGCGACCACGCCGGTAGAACAGATCGTTGAAGACGAAATCGAGTATGTTCGATCAGTGGAACACCAGCGCCTTTCTCTGCTGGGGGATCGTAAACAGAAGGTTCCTCCGGTGCCCGATCATCCTCTCGACACCGGGCGTTCGACACCTTCTTCCGCACGGTCCAAGCAGGCCCCTCCCGGTGCAGGCGCTCAAGGACGCAAGAGCGCTGCACCCCTGCGCTCGGATACGTCATCCCATGTTGACCCCGGCCCAAGCACAACGGGAAACCAGGGCGGCGGATGGTCCTGGATGGAATCGCAGCAGCAGGGAACCGCACAACCGGATTCCGCAACCGGCCGGGCAAGCGATGAACAAGCCTGGGGGTGGGGATCGGACTGGTCCTATCGTGAAGAAGCCGCCGACACCTCGGGCGATGACGGCTGGGGTTGGGACTCCGACTGGAGTTACCGTGAAGATGCCGACAGCGCATCGGTCGAACAGTGGGATGAGTGGCCCGAATGGTCATGGGGCGACGGGAGTGAATGGAAGGAATGGGGCGAGTTTGCGAAGGAAGAGGAGCCTGAAGCGGGCGATGCGAAGGATGAGGGGGCGAAGGATAAAGAAACCTCCGAAAGCTGGGGCTGGGGCTCCGGCATTGCGCCTCCGACGCCGCCGCAAAGCGGGGCGGGCTCTTCCTCCGGCCAGGGCTCGAAGCAAGGCCGCGCAAAGCCGAAAGGGAAGGGTCCCCGCGTGGAAGGGACGGCCGGTTACATCGATTCGGACCTGATGCAATTGTCGATTAACAGCTTTCTCGGCGTTCCCTACCTCTGGGGCGGTAACACGCGTCGCGGGGTGGACTGTTCCGGCTTTACCCGCAATGTTTACCGGGAACAGGGGGTGCTCATCCCTCGTGTCAGTCGTGACCAGTACCGCACCGGTCGTGCGGTCGAAGATTTAACATACGGCGACCTGGTATTCTTCAACAAAAACGGCTGGGGACGTGTCACCCATGTCGGGATCTATGTGGGCAATGGTGAGTTCGCGCACGCTTCCTGTTCACGAGGTGTCACCGTCAGCCGTCTGAACAAGCACTACTACCGCAAACGGTATGTCGGTGCCCGTCGCATTTTGAGCTGACTGAGGGTTTCATGATCCACCAGAGCCATTTTTCTTTCCGTCGCCCGGCCTTCATTGGGTTGATATTGTCTGCGTTTCTTCTTGCAGGTTGTGCAGGTTCCGGTTCGTCGCGCAATCTGCCGGACACCGGCAAACCGGACGATTTTCGCGACCGGATGATGAACACTCTGCAGGCAGCGCCGAACATGATCACAGCGGAGGCGTTCGCAAGCAATCCGGATTACCAGACCGCATATGGTATGGCTCGCGGCGCAGCGATCAAGGCGATCGGGATCGAGGCGAAACAGCATATGGATCTGCTTGCAGATACCCTCCAGGTGCTGCTGGAAACCGGCCTCGGTCACCCCCTCGATGTCGAGCAGCGCGGATTGCTGCAGGTGCAGGCAGTCAATGTGGAAATCAAGGACTTCGAAGTGCTCGAGCAGGAGATGATCACGCACAAGAACCAGTTTCATGTGTTCGTCCGCCTTGGGCTGTCGGTCAGGGTCCTGTACGAACAGATGGTTGATATCCTGGAAGACAGTCCCGAGATGTTCCGTGAACTGCAGCGCCTTGAAGTATTCGAACGGCTGGAAAACGGGCAGAAAGTCATGCTGAAGAAGGATTTCATCGTCCCCACACCTGCCGGTCGCCAATCCAACATGGATCTGCCGGGGCAGTGAAGCGGCATCGACAAGTGTAGATGCGCATGGCAGAACAGGCCGGCATCCGCGCCGGCAACAGGGCCGACAAATACGCTCGTGTGAAGAGAGCCTTGCAGGGCCGTAAGTGAGTCGGGCATCCCTGCGCGCCCGCGGGCAGTTGATACCGTTCTGCAAGAGACCGGCAGATACCTCCCCCTTCACATCTTCCCAAAACAAATAGTCTGCAGTGGTTTGCCTCCGTTGTGTACGTCGAAGCATGAGACTACTTTCTATCATCGGGCCGGGAAAGCCTCCTCACAGATCCTTGAGGAATCGGGAGGAAAGAAGATGAAAGCAGCGACAGCGGGACTGCTTTGCGCGGTTCTATTGTGGGCTCTGCTCAGCGGTTGTGCGCAGCAGCAGACGGAGGAACCGGAGGTTGAGGTCTACCAGTACAACGATCACCTCTACAAACTGACCCATGACGAGCCGTTCAGTGTGAATCTGTATGTATCGGTGGGCGAGGACGGTATCCTGGTGGTGGACACAGGATTGCCTCTGCAGACGCAGGATCTCTATGAAGCCTTGCGTGAAATCAGCCCCAGCCCGATCCGTTATGTCGTCCTGACCCATTCACACCCGGACCACACCGGCGGCCTGGAACGTTTCGGCGAGGATGCAACCCTCATCGCACATGAAAACGCCCTGATGCAGGAGTTTTTCCATCTGCCGCCGAATCCCCTGTTCGACGGTAAAACCAAGGCTGTGTCGGAACCCTTGTCGATGGAGTTCAACGGCGAAGAGATTGCCTTCATCCCGTTAGAGCCGGCGCATTCCAACGATGAGATCCTGGTGCACTTCAAGGGATCGAACCTGCTTTGTACCGGCAGCAGCATTCTTCCGAACGGTTTCATCTTTGTGGACTGGAACCGTGACGGCAGCCTGGATGCCTCGTATGATCGAATTGAGATGCTTACGCAGGAGTATGCAGACGTCCCCTTCGCCCCGGCGCATGGTGAAGACATGGACAGTCGTGCGACACGTGCCTGGATGAATGAGATGCGTAAGTCTCAGGCCGCGGTGGAAAGCAAGCTCAACGAAGGGCTGAGCGTGGACTCGATCCTTGCGACCGATGCGCTCGAACCCTGGGACGATTACACCAACTTCCCGAACGCGGACCGCTTCTGGGCAGCGACCGTCGCACGCCACAACGGGATCTTTGAAGAACCAATTCCGCCGGTCGTCGAACCGATGACAGCCGTTTTGGAAGAGGAGGGGGTGCAAGCGGCAATCAAGCGTTACTATAAACTTCAGAGCAAATCCCCGGACGCTTACCGTTTTGGTGAGCGACAGTTGAACCTGCTGGGATACCAATTGCTCTACAGGGATCGTGTCGACGAAGCGCTGACGGTCCTGGAGGAGAACCTCCGGCTGTTCCCCCTGTCACCGAATGTCTACGACAGCTATGGCGAAGCGCTCCTGGCCGCAGGGGATACCGCCCGTGCGATTTCGTACTATGAGAAAGCGGTGGAAGTCGATTCCACGTTTGAAAATGCACGGCAGGTGCTGCAAACACTGAGAACGACAGACGACATGTGAGCATCAGGTTAAAACTTTGCCGTCCTGCCTGCCCGGCAGCACAGCTCTGAAACCGTAATGTCGCCCTCGGATCGAGCTGGAAACGTCGAATTTACGAAATCAGGCGCTGCATCTTCTTCACGGCAGCGTTGAATTGTATATTGCAGGCAGTGGCCGCTCATGTCTCCGGCACGGTCCTCCATGGGAAAGCGGTTGCATTTCCGGGGATCGTACATGCATGCCGGGAGAGTGGCATGGCGAAGCAGGGCCAAGAGCTGCGCAAGTTTGTTGCGCCGGAATTCGTGTATGGGTTCGGCGCAAGGTCCATGTCCGCACAATATGCCGTCAACATGGGCCTCAAGCGTCCGTTGCTGGTCACAGACGCCGGGGTGACGGATGCCGGTTGGACGGATGACGTACGGAGGACTCTCGAGCAGGCAGGTCTTGAGGTTGTCGTGTTCGACCGTGTTACACCGAACCCTCAGGGCTATGAGGTCGAAGCGGGTGTTGCAGTTTACAGAGAGGAAACGTGCGACGGCATTGTTGCCGTCGGCGGCGGCAGCCCGATTGACTGCGCCAAGGGCATCGGCATTGCGGCAACCAACGGCGACGCCATCCTTGAGTACGAAGGGATCGACGAGGTTTTCACTCCCATCCCTCCGTTGATTTGTACCCCCACCACGGCAGGCACCGGGGCCGATCTGTCCCAGTTCGCCATCATCGGGGACACCAGGCGCAAAACCAAGATCGCCATTGTCAGCAAGGCAGTCGTGCCGGATGTGGCATTGGTGGACCCCGAAACGACCTTTACCATGGATCGCGAATTGACGGCGAATACCGGCATGGATGCATTAACCCATGCACTTGAAGCGCTCGTCTCCAACGCTTCGTCGGATATCACCAGTCTTCATGCCCTGGAGGCATGCAAGCTGGTGTTTCAACATCTCCGCACAGCCGCGAAGGAACCTGAGGACCGAACGGCTCGCGAAGGTATGATG
>WJJA01000371.1 GCA_014729955.1 bacterium | reverse complement strand
CAGCACGGGTTCTGCATCGCGGTGCAGGACGGTCCCACCAAGGCGTGGGAGGGCCGCCAGTTCCTCTACGGTGTCGCGACGCGGCGCACGGATGAGCAACTGTGCAGCATGGGCTTCGAACCCGCACGATTGAGCATGGATCCAACCGGCCCGATGCTGTTCAAGGTGCAGGCGAACGGACACAAACAGCCGCAAGCGTGAGGCAGAAGATGAAACCACTCGTTTTCGTCACCGGCATGTTTCGCAGCGGCACCACCCTGATGGCGCGTATGCTGGGTGCTCATCCCAACCTGGCGTTTGCGTCCGACCCGTTCCAGCCGACGTTGAAGGAATTTCGCAACACGGTCTGGGCGAACCTGGTCGGTGTGGACCAGATGGATGCGAAGGCACCATTCGACGATTACTATTTCTACCCGGACAAACAGCAGCTGATGAAGGCCGTGCAGCAAACCGGGCTGGACCTGTCCATCGGTAATCTCGATCTGCCGGGTCTGCGTGCAACCACTGCACGCTATGCCCATGACTTCTCACCGAAAATCGAACCGTACCTGGAGCTGCTGAACGGTCCGACCTTCGCAGACCTGCTCGCGACCGGCGGGGAGGTAATTGAACGGGCGTACGGCGACAAGAACACGCAGGCGGTGGGGTTCAAGATCACCTGGGCCTGCGAGTTCGGCCCGCATCTGCTGCGGCAGTGGGACAACGCCAAAGTGGTGCATATCGTACGGGATCCCCGTGCCGTCTGCTCGTCCAAGTACGCCCTCGAAGGACGGAAAAACCCCTTCATCTTCCTCGTACGGCAATGGCGCAAACTGGTCACCCTGCCCTGGGTCCACCTGCAGGACAGCTTCCCGTATCGGGACCGTGTGCATGTGCTCCGCTATGAAGACCTGGTGTCGAACCCGGAAAGCGAAGTCGAACGACTGTGCGAGTTTCTTGAGCTGCCGATGAGCGAACGGATGCTCGACCCATCGCGATACGACGACGGCAGCGGGAAGGTGTGGGAGCCGAACACCTCTTATCGGGAAAAAAAGAAGCAGTTCAACACCTCCTCCATTGACAAATGGCGCAGCGTGCTGAATGGTCGTCAGATCGAGTTTATCGAACGGCTTGCCCTGCCGGAGATGGCGGTGTGGGGGTACGAGCCCGAGATCGCCGACAGCCACGGTATCCCCGCCTCGATGGTCTACGATCCCCCCGAGGTGCCCCTCGAAGAACTTGTGGAATGGATCATCCCCTACACACGCTACGAACCGCACACCCTGCTGCATGACATGGTGCTGGAACAGATGCGTGCAAACACTCTGGCCGGCGGGGATGAGGTAGCGGACGACATCAAGTCCGCCCTGGCATTGGACCCGGATTTCTTCGATGCACTGCGGTCAAAGATGATGGTAACGGCGTTGTGAAACGCCTGCAAAAGCCTGGAGCGGCGGCATGACAGAGATGCGTGAACTGTTGAAAGAGATCTACCCCCTGCGATTGGCGCCGGTGTCTGCCGACACCGACCGTGCGATCGAGCGTCTGCACCGGGAAATCGGCGGCACGATCCATGAATACCCCTCCGGGCGCGATGTCAACGGCTGGGTTGTACCGCAGAAATGGGAAGTGAAACGTGCGCAGATCCGGCGGGACGGCAGGTTGATCTACGACGGTACCGCGCATCCCCTGGGCGTGATCGGCTATTCAAGCTCCTTTCACGGCACCGTTTCCCTGGACGAATTGAAACGGCATGTCTACTACCACAAGCAGTTGCATGACGCAATCGTGTACCATTACAAGCTTTACTACCGGAACTGGGAGAGCGACTGGGGCTTCTGCATGCCCTGGAATCTGCTCAAGACCCTTAAGCCGGGCGATTACGACATCGAGTTGGAAACCGTGCATGAACCCGGCACGATGAAAGTGCTCGAAGCAGTCGCACAGGGTCGCAGCAACGAGACGATAACATTCATCGCGCACGATTGCCACGCCGCCCAGGCCAACGATGACATCGCCGGTGTGGTGGCCGGAGTGGAGCTGATCCGGCGGCTGCGTGACATGGACACCCACTACACCTACCGCCTCCTGGTCGGCCCGGAGCAGTTCAGCTCGGTGTGTTTCCTCGCGGATCTTCCCCCGGAACAGCGCACCCGATGCCGGTACGGGATCTATCTCGAAACCCTCGGTCATGACAACCGTTTCGCGTTGCAGGAATCCTTCAACAGCGATTCAGAAATCGATCACGCCGCGCGGCATTTCCTGGAGATACGTCACCCGGAGAGCTACATCGCACCATTCCGACAGGTGATCGGCAATGATGAGACCGTCTGGGAAGCGCCCGGCTACGAGATTCCGACCATCAGCTTCTCTCGCGCGAACCCTGTGACCGATGGTCTGCCCTACCCGGAGTATCATACCGAGTACGACAACGAAGACATCATTCGGCAGGACAAGCTCGAAGACGCGGTGGAAGCTGTGCTTGGCATCCTGCGCATCCTCGAAGACAACCGTGTCGCGACGAGAAACTTTGAGGGTTTGATTGCACTGAGCAACCCGCGCTACGACCTCTACCTCGATGCCCCCGCCGATCCGGCGTTTTCGCTGGACATCCCCGATCTGCAGCGCCGCTGGTTCGGCTTTCTTGTCCGCGCGATGCGATACTTCGACGGATCGACGACGGTTCTCGAGATGGCCCGGCGACACGGCCTGCCTTTCGAGGAGGTGCTGGAGTATCTGCGTCGATTTGAAAAGAAAGGGCTGATCGATCTGCATCCCGTTGCGAGAAGATCAGCGGGAGTGGGGAACAACGGCTTCAAACACCGCCGACCTGCGGGAGTGCAGACATGACCGTCGCAACCGGACATGGGCAGCGGTCCAGCACGCTGACACGCCTGCTGCTGTTGCAGACCCCGACGGGGACGATCAACGCCCTCGCCGGGATTCGCATGCTCGAGCGTGAACACCCGGACGTCCGGTATGAAACGCATGTCGTACTGCACGGTCTTTATCTTCCTGACGACCATGCCCGCCGGACCACGGCGGCAATCCGCGAACTGGCGTCGCAACTGCGTCCCGCGTCGTTTCAGGAGCTTGCCGGATTCGAGAAGCAGCATGAGAAAACTCTCGGGCAGCGCAACGACGACAACCCGCTCAGGGACAACGACCTGCAGCTGTTGCTCGACCCGGTGCGCGCACATCTAGGCTTGACTCACGTCGATGTAATTCACACGATTCGAAACTTCCAGCCGACCAACCAGCTGTTGCTGAAAGCCTTCGAGGACGCGCACATCATCCAGTACGGCGACGGTTGGGGCAACATCGACCGACGGCGGGGTGACGGCTTTGTCGAGATGCAGGAGATCCTCACACCCCTGCCGATGGAGAACGGGCCGGGCACGCTGGACGGCCCGCCCCTGCGTATCGTGCCGGTGGACGACGTCCATGCGGTCATTCATGCCTTCCTGGAAAACCGCCCTTCGCTGAAGCGCGAACTGGCAGAATTCAAAGAACAATTACCGCCTGCGCGAGCCCTGATCACCCCCAGTCCGCTGAGCGAGTACGGCCGCATTAAGCCTGCGGATGAAATCGAGCTCTATCGCGACACCATCCTGGCGCATACCGACCCGGGAACTGCAATCGTAGTGAAACACCATCCACGCATGCGGAACAGCCAGCCGGAGAAATTGAAACAGCGACTGGAACGGGACGGCGTGCGCGAAGTGTTCATCCTCCCGCACAGTTTCAGCAGCTATCCCCTCGAAGTCCTGCAGCCGGTGCTGCAATTCGACACTGTGCTGTCGCTGGCATCCGCCACTGCGCTCGGACTTCGTTACCTCTACGATATCCGGGCGCATATCGGGTTCGTCGAAGGATTTGAATCACGATTGCGTCCGATTCGACGGGACACCCTGGTCTACAGCATTCAACAGAAAGTCGAAGTCTACAAGGCGCTGGATGAGTGGGACGGACGTTCGCCGCTGCTGCGCTGCGAAAGGCAGGAAATGGACGACGGTCGTTTCAAACTCCTGCCGGTCCGGTCCGTAACATCGCAGCCCCCCGAAGCTATACGGAGTGAAAGCATGAAGCAGGAAAACGAGCAACGTCAGGAATACACACGTCAGTGGTTTCAGCAGAAACGGGACAGCGCCTTCCAGAGCGCGGAGATCGTCGTTCCGCTGCTGCGTGAGTTGATCCCGGATGTCCGTTCGGTGCTGGATGTCGGCTGCGGGCTCGGCAGTTACCTCGCTGTCTTCGCGTCCGCCGGCGTGGAAGATGTCTACGGCATCGACGGTCCCTGGACACGTGTGGAAGATGTTCTCCTGCCTGCGGAACGGTTCCGCAGCCTGGACCTCGACCAGCCGTTCGATCTGGGGCGACAGTTCGACCTGGCGCTTTCGCTCGAGGTCGGCGAGCATCTGAAGCCCGAAAGCGCGGACAGCTTTGTCGAATCCCTGACACGCCATACCCCCGTGATCCTGTTCTCTGCGGCGGTGCCCTTCCAGGGCGGTGAGCATCACATCAACGAACAATGGCCGGAGTACTGGGCGGAGCGTTTTGTACGGCAGGGCTACCTGCCGGTGGATGCGATACGCCCCCGCATCTGGACCGATGAGCGGGTGGACTGGTGGTACCGCCAGAACATGCTGCTGTTCGTGCGCGAGGAAATCCTCGCCGACCTTCCCGAGTTGCAGAGCGTCGCCCTGCGCACCGAGGCGGGCCGGCTCTCCTTGGTCCATCCGCAACGGTACATGATCGTGGCACGGCAGGCCCCGCAGTTCTTCAAGCCGCGTGATGGCGCAAGCCGGCCGCCGCAGGCTTCGGAAGCGGTCGAAGAAGCACTTGATCGCTACCGTGCCGGGCATGCGAAACCCGGGCAGCAAACGAAGGCGCACGAAGAGGGTCCCGAGAAAACACCTCGCATTTCCGTGGTCGTACCCACCCATCGCAACCCGGACCTGCTGGTGGATGTGCTCGACACACTGACGGCACAGACTCTGCCGCCTGAGGATTATGAAGTCATCGTGATCGACAATGATTCACGTGACGAGACCCCGGAGGTTGTCGCGCGATATCCCCGGGTACGCTACGTGCTCGAAACCACGCTCGGTCTGAACCCGGCGCGCAACCGTGGAGTGCTGGAAGCGCGTGCACCGATCGTCGCGCTTACCGATGACGATGTTCGTGTGGATGAGCACTGGCTCGAGGCACTGCTTGACGTCTATGACAATCATCCCGACGCATGGGCGGCGGGCGGCAAGCTGCTGCCGATCTGGTTGGCGGAACGGCCCTCCTGGCTCACCGAGGAATACCATCGACGTCTCAGCCTCGTCGACTGGGGCGAGGAAACCCGAGAACTGGTCTGGCCGGAGCGATGCATCGGGGCCAATATCTCCTTCCGCAAAGAGGTCTTCGACGCCTTCGGGCTGTTTGATCCCAACCTGGACCGTGTCGGGCAGTTCCTGCTGGACAAAGGCGACACCGAGCTGCAGATGCGTATCGCCGACTCGGACAAGAAAATCATGTACGCCCATCGCGCTGTTGTGCACCACAAGGTGCCGTCGTCACGCATGACGAAGGAGTATTTCGAACGACGCCGCGAGGGCGGGCTGCTCGGGGACCGTGTCATTGCCCTGCGACGTGCGGGACGGCAGGATGAGGCGGACCGCCTGATTGAAGAGCTGCGCCGTGCGGAAAACAGCAAACGTCCGGAAAAACAGGACGAGAAGCAGCCGATACAGCCGCCTGTTGAAGATGACGGATCCATCAACCTGATCGATGTCGGTTCCGCCGGCCCGCTGCCCGAACCGTGGCACGGTGCGCCGGATGCCGTCGGGGCGGTTCTGGCATTTGAGCCGCGCGAAGCGGACGGACAGGACAAGAATCGAACCAGTGTGCAGGCCTGCCTGTGGGAGAGGGCTGAAGAGCGAAACTTCTTCATCTACCGTGGCTTGAACGGCACCGGTTCATCCCTGTACCTGCAGAACTACGAATACGTCCTGGATCACTTTGAGCAGATTCGTCAACGCGGGCCGAAGAACCTGGCGGACACCTGGCTGGAACGTTCCCTGCCGGCCGGGGTCGAACGGGTCCGAACGACAACACTGGACGATGTTCTCGATTCATTGGAAAACCGTCCGGCTTATCATTTCCTCAAGATCGATGCCCAGGGCGCCGAATTGCCGATCCTGCGCGGTGCGTCACGCTACCTCACCGGCGGGGAATGCTACGGCCTGCAGCTCGAACTGTTCACCCTGCCGCTCTACAAGGATATCGCGCTGAAGGACGAAGTCACCGCCTATCTCGAGCAGCACGGGTATGAACTCGTGAAGACCTACCCGGCCCACGGATCCTTCGATTCTCAGAACGAATGCGTGTTCCTGCGCAAAGACCTTGTGGACGAGCGCATGAACCGTATCCGTCGCCTCTACGGTCTCGCGGAAAAGGACATCCCGGCTGAAGTGCCGCCGGCATCCGTGGTCGCTCAAGCGACGCAACCGATCAATGGCAACGGAGCGAAACGTCCGGCTCGACGGGCTGCTGAGCTGGTGCGCAGCCGCGAAGAGATGGCGTATTACCGCAATCTGCACAAGGGTCAGCGGTGCGTGATTGTGGGCAACGGTCCCAGCCTGAACGAGATGGACCTGGACCTGCTGCGTGATGAATTCACCATCGGCATGAACAAGATCTTCCTCGGTTTCGACCGCTGGAACTGGCGGCCGACCTACCATGTCGCGGTAAACCCGCTGGTGCTCCAACAGGCGGCGGATCGTATCGAGCAGTTGGGTATCCCGAGTTTCGTCAGTATCAACGGGTATGAATCTTTCGCACACCCGGAACGAATGGTCTTCCTGAAAAGCCTGCCGAAACCAACCGATTTCTCACGTGACCCGCGTATCGGCGTGTGGGAAGGGCATACGGTAACCTACGTCGCGATGCAACTCGCCTGGTTCATGGGCTTCCGTGAAGTCGCGCTGATCGGGGTGGACCACAACTTCGCGGTCAAAGGCCCGGCGAACCAGGAAGTCACGGCCGACCGTCCCGACGCGAGCCATTTCGACCCGA
Organism: bacterium; assembly: GCA_014729955.1. GTDB lineage: Bacteria > Electryoneota > Electryoneia > Electryoneales > Electryoneaceae > WJJA01. The sequence goes on along the minus strand of WJJA01000371.1, from coordinate 2,020 downwards.
ACTACTTCGGTCCCGGTACGAAATGGAACCTGCCGGACCTGGAAGCCTCGGAGGAAGCCTACCGCATCGCGAAACAGGCGTACGAGCAGGATGGACGGCGTATCGTCAACGCCACCGTGGGCGGCAAGCTGGAAATCTTCCCGCGCATGGAGTATCGCGAATGGCTGCGTAACGACTCGCAGGCGCAGTCGAACGACCATACCGCGGTTCAGCGGGCGCTGGACTTGAACCGTCGCGGGGAAAAACTGTTTGAACAGGGCGACCTGGACGGCGCGAAGACGATGTACGATTCCGCGCTGCAAATCCGGGATGACATTGCGATGATCCATAACAACCTCGGGGTGATCGCCTTCAGTCGCGGCGATACCGAACAGGCGTTTCACCACCTGCGCGATGCGGCCGGGCTCGATTCGCTCGACCGCAACATCCTGCTCAACCTGCTCCAGGTGCTGGAAGACCGCGGCGAGACGGAACAGGCAGAGCTGGTCGTGGAACAATTTGCACAAATCTTCCCCGACGATCCGGAGATTCGCCGGAACCCTGTGCATTCCTGATCGAACGAGAGGAAACCATGCAGCAGACGGCAGCGGATATGATTCATACGCCTGCGACGGATCGAACCGAAACGATCGATGAAAGGGGAGCTCTGTTTCATTGCGTATCGGCAGGCCGTTTCTCCGAATTGCCGACGCCGTGGAACCATGCTATCAATCGCCTGGAACGACCAATGCACATTGATCCTTCCGGGAACGACAACGGTACAGGTGGTCCCGTGCACCTTTCATCGGACGGCAAACCGGGCACCCTGTACCATTTCATCGATCCCGCACAGTTTCCCGCGACTCGTACCATGCCGGACTATACCCGTCAGCTTCAGCAGGCAGGCACGAATCGAACCGACACCCTCATCCGCCGGCCGGCGTTTAGCGCGGGTTTGCCCTGTCGTGTCGAAGAGGTCACCACCGTGCGTCTGGACAACCTGCTGCAACGGCAAGGCTTGCTTTTACGAACAAACATGCTTGTGCTCGAAGCGGACGGAATCGAAGCGGATGCGCTCGCCGGAGCGGAAATGTTACTGGCCGGGTCTTGCCGGGTGGTGCTGCTCCAACCCTCCTCGCATCCCCTGTTGAATGGAAGAACCGAGGGCGAAGAGTCGGCAGCATTACTGTCCGCGCACGGTTTCTCACGATTCTCCGCTGAGAATCCCGAAGGCACCGCACTCTTCCTGCGGAAAGGTCTTGAGGAGGATCTGTTTGATGCGGTGTGCGCGTTGTACGGTATCGAAAAAGCGCAGCGTGAATCTCTGCGCGCCCGCTTCGAACCCCGGACTCTGAAACGCTCCAGCCTTCCGTCCGCGTCGACAGTCCAACCGCGAAAGAGCACCATCCGTTACGCGTATTTCGGGCACCACAAATGCGGAACCAACTGGATTCACAACATCGCCGCGGCGGTCTGTGAAGAGCTTGACGTCACGAGCAAACGAGTCCCCTTCGCGAACAATCCCGACGAGTTGATCAAGCTCTCCGGGGGTGCGTCATTTGTCAGTTTCGTGAACGCCCAGGCGCCCGCAATCGAAGGGCTTGAGGGATTTCGCGGGTTTCATGTTGTACGCGACCCACGTGACATCCTGGTCTCCGCCTACTTCAGCCACCGCTATTCGCACTCGCTTAAAACCTACGCCGGCCTCGCGGAACACCGGGAAAAACTGAACCGTCTCACCGTCGAGGACGGTCTGCTGCTTGAGATGGATTTCAGTGAACGCCATTTCCGCCTGATGGAAGGATGGGACTACGACCGTGAGGACATCCTCGAGCTGAAGATGGAAGACCTGTCAAAAAACCCCTACCGCCGCTTTGTCGAGGTCTTCGAGTTCCTGGGGCTGGATCCGGGGCTGGAGAAAATCCTGACGGCGATCTACCACAACGATTTCGAGGTTCTTTCCGGCGGTCGTAAAAAGGGTGAGGCCGACGCAAAGCACCACTATCGCAAGGGCGAAGCCGGCGACTGGGTCAATCATTTT
>WJJA01000051.1 GCA_014729955.1 bacterium | reverse complement strand
GTATTGACAACTCCCGTGCGGCCGCTGCGGTGAGACGTTTGAGCGGACGCTGGGGACCGGCGAAAGTGCTCTTCGATCCTGCTGTCGCGAAAGAAGCACTGGACCTGGAGGAGTTTTTCAGCCGGCTGGAAAGTGCCGTTACCTCCTACGGCGGACCGGAGGGGTGGGCAGCTGCCTTCGGCGGCCATGACACCGTACGGCGGGATGTTACAAGAATCCTGGTGTACGGCGGACGTCTGCTGTCCGAAGCCAACTCACGACCCTACCTGTGGGAACGAATCGGGCACTCCACCCTGACAGATGCCGTACCGCCCGCCGGCGATGCGAAACGTTGGGGTATTCACATCGGCAATGCCTTGTTTCATTACGGCGTGAGTTTTCTCAGCGGTGAACTCGGGGCAATGGATCTCACCGCCTCCTGGACGGGCGAGATCGACGCGGCGGTGCAGGCGCTTGCAGGAGATCTCACGGCTCAGGATCCGGCCATCGGGGTGATCGCGCTGGGCAAATGGGGCGGGGGCGAGCTCGCTCCGGATGCCGACCTGGACCTGATGTTTGTCGCGCCGCCATGCGACTACGCCGCACTTGCCCGTGCTCAACAGCGCGCAGTGAACTGGATGCTGAAGATAGACCCGGGGGGCCGTCTGCAGTTGGACGCTCGTCTGCGCCCTGAAGGTTCGGGGGCCCCGATGGTTTCCACCCTGCCCCGCATCCGGGACTACCTCGCCGGGCGAGCGGATCCGTGGGAGAAGATTGCACTGGTCCGTGCCAGGGCCGTCGCGGGGAACATGGAAATCGCGCGTGAAGCGGTGGAGGTTCTTCAACAGTTCACTACGCAACCGCCGACGACGGAGAAGCAATGGGCCGCGCTGCACCGTGCACGCAAACGTGCCGCAAAGGAGACCTCGAAGGGCTCGCGCCTGCTCAATATCAAGAAGGGGCGAGGCGGTATGATGGATTTCGAATTCGCGACGACTTTCGCCGCCTGGAGCCTTAAGCTGCCGCCCGGACCGGAATGGTCGCGTCCCCTGCCCGAACGGATGCGGATCATCGCCAACGCCTCCGGAGACGAACGCTGGCAGAAAGCCGCTGTTTTCTACAGCGAGCTGCGACGCTGGGAACTGTCCAATATCATCGCCGGCGGGAGAAAGGCGGCGGAAATGGCGAATGATGGGGGAGAAGGAGAAACGACGGCGAAACGTATCGGGATGACACCGGAAACGGTGCAGGAAAAGTGGAATGATACCGCGGCAGTCGCACTGGATCTCTATCACAGCTTCGCCCGGATAGTTCATGAATAAAGAGATCCTTCTTCTCTAAAAAACTGTATTAACAGTAAGATAATATCTTGCAATACAATTCTTCTCGGCACAGATTGTATCAAAGCCAAACTCACCTGTTCATTCCCTCTTCGGGCGGTCTCAACTGCGTCATCTGCTTTGTTGCGAAGGATTCGCGGTATTGCCATACAGCTTCATCCTGCGCGCCTCGCATCTGGCGCAGTTTGAACTCGTGAAATATGCGGGTTAACCGGGGAAGCGGATGTTGATTGAGCGATGGTCCCGGTGCGTGTCGGAAGCACTTCAACGAAAAAATCGAACCCCGACCGTATGGTCGGAGTTCGATGTGGATATGTACTAATGCTGTTGACGATCCCTTTTGAGTGTCGTGTCACACCCCGCTGACGCGGGCCAAAACCCGACACAACGTTCCTTCAGGTCTTGCGCACGATTGTATCGTGCGTGTGACCTGACGGCTCAACGAGTCAACTGGATTGACTTCAATACTAGAAGTGACCGTATCGGGGACTTAACGGCCTCCGAAATGCTTCATGAATTGGACCCGTTCGTAAAACGCGGGGTTTTTGATCCCTGACCGGCTGAGTTTGCCCCGGAAGTCGTCGATCGTAGCAAACTTGTGTTCCTCCATCCACTCGCCCGTGAACCTGACGGTGTTTTCAAGCGCAGCGGCCTTGTCGTGATAGATCGCGGAGACCATCTGCACCGCGTTCGCCCCGGCGAGAATCTGCTTGACGACACCTTCCCCGTCATGCACGCCGGTCGAAGCGCACAGATCGCATTCCGCGAATTCGGACGCGAGAGCGATCCACCGCAGGGTTTCGGTGATGTCCCGATGCGTGGTAAAGGGGGAGGCGGGTTTTACATCGACCTTTTCGATGTCGATATCCGGCTGATAAAAGCGATTGAACAGAACCAGGGCTGCTATACCTGTTCTCGACAGGTAGTCGAGGGTGTTCGCCAGGTTGCTGAAGTAGCTGCTGACCTTGACCGAAACAGGGATTTTCACCTCATTCAGGATTTTGCGCACGATCTGGAACAGTGTGCGTTCGTTGATCCCTTCCTGCATCTTTGGGTCGGACGGCATCATGAAGTAGTTCAGCTCAAGACCGTCCGCGCCGGCCTTCTCCAGCCGTTGCGCGAACTCAGTCCACTGGGAAGCGCTGACGCAGTTGATACTGGCAATGACCGGGATCTCGATTTCCTTTTTCGCATCGCGTACGAGGTCGAGATAGTGGGAAAGGTGGTGTTCCTTGACATAGACATCGAAGTAATCCGCACCCTCCGGGTGGAAATGCACTTCATTCAGGTCGTGATCCGCTTCAATCAGGATCTGCTCCTCAAAGACCGACTTGAGCACACATGCACCGGCACCGGCGTCCTGCCAAACCTTCAGCTGTTTTACCGAGTAGGTCAATCCGGAAGAGCCGACAATGACCGGAGACGGTATTGTCTTGCCCATGTAAGTGGTGGTTAGATCAGTCATGTTGCCCCCTGCGTCTCCCTGGTTTTGCCTGTAAACAGGCAGGTGGTGGAGGTGGAATTGTTCGCTCTTCCGTGTCGACCCTGCCTTTTTGCGCATCAGCAGGCAATGTAAGGGAATTCAGGAACGGTTGCACGCCTGGAAGGCTCGCGGGGCAAGGTTCTACGGTCCACCCATGACGTTTAGCCCGAATATTTCACGAGTTCAAAGCACGTCATCTGCTTTGTTCCGAAGGATTCGCGGTATTGCCATACAGCTTCATCCTTCGCGCCTCACATCTGACACAGTTTGAACTCGTGAAATATTCGGGATAGCCCTGGTAGACCATTCGAGCGTTTCGGGGTCTGCCTGTTCTGTTGCGAAAGAAAAGGCCCCTGTGCTACAATAACTTGCACGAGCAGCGTGTATCACTTCGCACGCAGCGGGGGCCGCAGGATATCCCGTCGCCGCCCGGCAGGTGTGAGAGGCGCATCGTGAACCAGTGGATGAAACGCGGAAGGTTGTACGGGAGGGAACAGGAAGATTCAAATTGAGAAAGATGAACCTGAAACCGTTCACATTGCTTGCCATGCTGTTGCTGATATCGGCCGTAAGCGGTTGCGCGAGTATGATACACGGCGGCAAGCAGACTTTCGAGGTGCAAACAACACCGTCCGATGCGGTTGTGTGGATCAACGGGTACCGAGCGGGACGCACTCCGCTGCCGCTTACGCTCCGTCGAAACGGCCTCTGGCTGTTGCGTTTTGAGAAACCCGGCTATCCAGCCGTGCATGTGCCTTTGGTCAAAGGGGTCGATCCGTGGGTGGCCGGCAATTTTCTCTTGACCGGCGGATTCCCGGTCGGGCTGGCGATCGACTACGCCACCGGCGCGGTGTATCGCCTCACCCCGAAGCAGATGGAACGATTGCAGAG
>WJJA01000370.1 GCA_014729955.1 bacterium | reverse complement strand
GGCGAGCATCGTCAATTCCTGCCGAACATCGACTCCTGCAGGCATGGTTTCACTCCCTCGGCGTAAACACAAAAAAATGATGCTTCGCGCATACCTGCGTGAAGCATCATCTCTTGGCTATCCAATTTTCTTCTCTACGGGAAAACACGGGCATTGGGCTACCGGCGGCGGGGAGGGCGGTTGGGTGTTCTTCCTCCCCGGTCGCGGGGAACTCCCCGTCTCCGAGGCCCCGCCGTCCACCTCCCGAGTGGATGCAGGTTTTAACGGCCCTCCACCTCGACTTCAGCAACGTCCAAGCCTCCACATGCTCTTCTGGTACCTACGTGGGCCCACCAGGATTCGAACCTGGGACCTGCCGATTATGAGTCGGAAGCTCTAACCGCTGAGCTATGGGCCCGATCCGTCCGTAGTGGACCTGTTCAAGCGAATTTCTAAACATACATGCTTTATTCTGTCGGGTCAAGCGGCGGGGTGCTCTACCGTCTCAGGGTGAGCGAAAGAATGTCCTGCAACACTTTCTCGCCGTCAAACCAGACCCACCGGCTTTCCAGCACCATCACAGGTAAATCGCCACGCTTGGCTTTCCATTTTACTGCATCCTTGGCTGTCATGACCACGGCTTTCGCGCCCCGATTCGAAGCGCCTGCAAGCCATGCTGCCTGTGCAGACCGGTCGAGGGCGGCATGGTCGGGCAGCGCCTTCGAATAGACAAGTCGTACACCCAGGGATTGCAGGGTCTGGAAGAAGCGGTCCGGTCGTCCGATTCCGGCCATTGCAGCAACAGGTGTACGATTCAGTAAACTTAGCGGCTCCAGCGGCTTACTCTGGATCGTTAGATCCTTGACCGGTTCCACTGTTCTCAGGCCGATCGGTCGCAGGGTACCGTGGAGAAACGGCGCGGAGCTGTAGCGTCGGGTCCACGCTGTGAGTTGTTGCAAACGCCGTGATCCAACCCGCCCGCGAAGAACGATCAACCCGGCACGTCGCAGGGACGGCCCCCCTTCGCGAAGCCGTCCCGCCGGCAGCATGCGCCAGCTCCACGCCGGCGCTTCGGCGTCCAGCAGCACGATGTCGAGATCTCGTTGCAGGGCACGGTGCTGGAACCCGTCGTCCAACACGATCCGCTCGGCGTTCAGCTGTTCACGGGCAAACCGGGCACCCTCGACCCGCTTTTCAGCAACCACCACGGGCACGCCGGGCAGTGCGTGCGCCAGCATCACAGGTTCATCGCCGCCTTCCGCAGCGTCCAGCAGCAGACGGGTACCGTCCGATACCATTTGCACACCGGGTTTGGAACGACCGTAGCCTCGACTCAGTACGACGACTCGCAGGCCATCCTTTTGAAGTCGCCGGGCCAGGTCAAGCGTCACCGGGGTCTTACCCGATCCGCCGGCACTCAGATTTCCTACCGAAAGCACCGGTACTCCCGCCTCGTGGGACGGCAGCACACCTGTATCGTAAAGCGCGTTGCGAATCCCGACGACGGCGGTATAGGAGAGCGACAATGGCGCGAGCAGGGAAGAGAGGTTCATCGTGGGTTTTTCCCCCGGGCGAGGCGGTCGGCTGTGTCTCGCAAGGAGACCAGGTGTGCCTGCAGGATGCGTCGATACCGTTCCATCTCCTCCTCGTCCGCCTCGCGGGGGACTCGCAACGGTTCTCCATAAGCTACAACGCCGACCGTAAACGGTTGTGGTAGCTGGAAGCGGTCCCAGGAGTTGAACGTCCAGGCATGCCGTGCCGCGCCTACGATCGGCAGGATCGGTGCGCCGGACATGCGCGCGACGGCAATGGTTCCGATCTTCGGTTCATATGCCGGTCCCTTGGGGCCGTCCACCATCAGCGCGACCACACCTCCGCGCTTCAACACACGCAGCAGCCCCTTCAAGCCGGCTGAAGCACCGCGATGACTGGAGCCGCGCACGGTGTCATGCCCCAGTCCCCGCACCAGTCGTGTCACCAGTTCTCCGTCTCGGCTCTGTGACACCAGGGTGGTGAGATTGGTATGACGGTGGAACCATACAGGCAGGAACATGCGGCCGTGCGGGCACGCGTAAATAAATCCGTCCTGCTGCTCCATCTGCCGCAAATGCTTCACACCGTAGCGCCGAAACCTGATCGTGCGTCCGATCAAGGCGACGGCACGGGGCCCGAGATGCTCCGCGATCCAGAAGAGCCGTTCGCCGTTCATGGCGTCTCTCCGAAGCGTTCAACCATCCAGCATGCGAGGCGTTTCATCGCGCCGGGTTGGCCGAGCAGGTCGGCGACTTCCGAGAGACCCTGGATGACTTCTTCACGATACGGCCCTTCACGAAGGTCTTCCAGATCTTCTGCCAGCCGTTTCGGGCCGGCGTCAAATTGAATGCGTTCACGTACCAGTCCACGCCCGGCGAGTACGTTCACCATCGCAATGTGCTTCACGCCCTTGATCAACAGACGCGCAAGAAAATAGGTCGTACCACTGACGATGTACATCACGACAAACGGCGTTCCGATCAGTGCGGCTTCGACCGTTGAGGTGCCGGATTTGACGAGGGCAGCATCGGCAGCGTGGAGAGCATCGTACGCACGTCTGTTCACAATGGTCACCCACGGCCTGTCCTCGACCAGCTCATCGACCAACGTTTGCGGGATACCGCGCGCAAGGACCACCAGCGCCTGCACATTCGGGTGAAGCTGTCGATACCGTTCCACCGCCGCCAGTTGCACCGGCAGGTGCCGTTCGACTTCGTGCGACCGGCTGCCCGGCATCAATGCGACCGCTTCAAGGCCGTCGCTCAATTCGAACTCACGGCGCAGCGTGGCGCGATCAGCGGAGGGTGCCACTTCACCCGCGAGCGGATGGCCGAAGTAGACTGTTTCAAGGCCGTACCGCTCATAGAAATCCACTTCAAACGGGAACAGCACCGCCATGGCATTCAATTGGGCGGCCATGGTCCGCGCACGCCCCCGCCGCCAGGCCCACACCTGCGGGCTGATGAAGTACATTACGCGAAGGGTGCGCCCGAATTCCCGGCGCAGTTTCTTCAGCAATGCGAGGTTGAAGTCCGGCAGATCGACCAGGACCACCAGGTCCGGCTGTTGTTCACGGATCTGTTCCAACAAGCGATCACGCAGGCGAAAAATGCGCGGAAGATGGCGGATCACCTCGACCAGTCCCATCACCGACATCTCGGAAATGTCCGCCACGGCACGGCACCCGGCTTCCTGCATTTTCGGCCCGCCCATACCGCTGTGAGTCCATCCGGCGCCCGTCTCATTCAGCGCATCGATCAAGCGGGCGGCGTGACGGTCCCCCGACGCTTCCCCGGCTACCCAGAACACGTGCATGCGGTTTCGTTCCCTTCCGTCTTACCCTGCCGGAATGTAGGGAAGAAAACAGAGGTAGGGAAATCGAGTGGCGAGCGAGGAAGGGGATGGCAGGGCAGGAGCTGAATACATCAGACGGGACGAACGCTGTGGCGGTGTTCACCGAAACAGCAGGTGTTCGCACGAATGGATCAAGCCTCAAGCACCGGAGGACGGCTGCCGGGTGTGGTACGACACCGCATTTGTCCGGCTTCGTGCCAAACTGACCGGGACTATTTGTCCGGCCCTATATCCGTATCCCCGTCGGGACCACCCATTATCGGTAAAAACCCGTAGTGCGTCCAGAGAGACTGCATGCTAGCACTCTGCAACTCGTCAAGGTATGCAAAAGCCTCTTCACGGGCGTTGACGGTAAAGAAGGCATAGTACTCAATGCGGGAGGCGATACTGTCCGGGGCGATCCCGACAAGCTCCGTTTTTCGTGCGGAGAACAGATCAACCTCGTAGACGAACCCGGCTCCGGCCTGCCCCAGTTCTACCTGGTGCAGCACCGCCCGTTCATTGGCCAGCGGGTAGAGACGCCTGCGAACGGTTTTCCACCAGTCCAGCTGCTGCAACAAGTCGCGAGCATGCAAACCGGCCGGTACATGCTCCGGATGCGCGAGGGCAATCGGACCGTCCACCATCGTACCGATGGGAAAACCTCTACGCCATTCGAGGATAAACCCTTTTCCTTCCGGCGCCACAAGGGCCAATCGTGTCTCCGCGAGAGGAACAATGCTGTCCTGTTTCAGCAGTTTGCGATCCAACAACATGTCAGACCAGCGTGGGTGGTCGGTGATGAAAAGATCGCAGCCGCGTCCGGCGACGATTTCTCGTGCCAGGGTTGAAGTGGAGGCGAACCGTTGGACAACGGTAAAGCCGCGGTGGAGGTCGGCCGAATCTTTCGCCGCGCGCAGCACGTCCACAAGGCTCGCAGGTGCATACACCACCACCCGCGCGGAGTCACGCAGATCGGCGGTGGGCAGACGGCTGATCCTGTCATGTGACACGCTCGAGATCAGAGCGTACATCGCGAAGGTCAGCCCGATGACAAACACCAGGGCGAAGGTTTTGCGGTTCATACCGGAAAGGTAGTGTACAGGGTTTCCGCCGGCAAATATGCAATATTGTTTCGATGGGTATATATGATGCCTTACTTCCTTCTGTCAGATTTTAACCTGAAAGCTCTCAATAGTATTTGAATCCCTAAGCAACGGCAGTAGATTCTATCTTAAGC
>WJJA01000369.1 GCA_014729955.1 bacterium | reverse complement strand
CTGGAGCGCGGCACCGGCCCCGCGATAATCAACGGAGTACGCGCCTCGTCAATCAGTACGCTGTCCACCTCGTCGATGATCGCGTATTGATGCCCGCGCTGCACCACAGTATCGGGTTCGACCGCCATGTTGTCACGGAGGTAGTCGAAGCCGAACTCATTGTTAGTACCGTACGTGATGTCGCAATTGTACATTTCGCGCCGGTCGTCCGGGGACATCTGCGAGAGGATACAACCGACTGTCAATCCGAGATACTCGTACACCTGCCCCATCCACTGGGAGTCACGCTGGGCGAGGTAATCGTTCACGGTCACCAGGTGAGCGCCGCGACCGGCAAGTGCGTTCAGGTAAAGCGGCATCACTGCCACGAGGGTCTTGCCTTCACCCGTCGCCATTTCCGCGATACGACCCCGATGCAGCATGATTGCACCGATCAGCTGCACATCGTAAGGAATCATGTCCCAGGTCGTTTCCGTGCCCATCAGGTCGAACGTGTAGCCGTTCTCCTTCATGCGACGGCAGGCTTCCTTTACCACCGCAAAGGCTTCCGGCAAAAGATCCTCGAGGATCAGGTCCAGCTCTTTGACTTCGTTCTTGCGAGCTTTTTTCTCCCGCTCAGGATCCTCCCGCTCGATGCCTTCATAGCGGTCATAATCCTTCATCCGTTCCTGGATGTAGGCACGGAATTCGTCCGTTTTGCCCCGCAGCTCTTCATCGGATAGAGAGGCCAGTTCGGAGAAATGTTGATTGACTTCATCAACCAGGGGTTGGATCTTTTTCGCTTCGCGCTCATGACGCGTACCGAACATCTTTTCGAACAGCTTCAACATGGGTTTGGTCTACCTGAGTGTCCCGTATCGTTCGGGCTTCTATGTGATCAACTTTCGTTTACAGGGGAAGCACCAGTTCGATTTCGTCGCGAATGGGAATCCCGTAAAACCCCTGTTCCGGGATAGACGGTTTCAAGCGCCGCGCGGCTTTGATAGCATCTCTATGCACCGCAACAAACAGAAAACCTTTCAGCTGGTAAAACCGCATGGCATCGAGGTTGTCGTTGGTTGTGATCAACCAGATTCCCCTGCATTTAGCTTCCACGGCTTTCTGTTTGACTTGTTCCAGCAGGGCAGTGCCGATTCCCTTGCCGGGTTCGCCGGCATTCATTGTAATGATTTCGCATTCTTTACCGTAGATGTTGTAGGTAATCAGCCCTGTACGTCTGCCGCTTTCTTCCGCTACGAATCCGGGTAGTGTTTCGGCCTTGTGAACACGCCCTCTGGTAACGATCTCAGTACCGCCCCACTCCTCACGGATGTAGTCGTTTGCCCAGGCACGATCTTCCTCACGAAGCGGTCGGATGCTGATGTCCCCCATACGGTTCACCTCTCGGTTGTCCTGACTCGTGCATCAGTCTGTGCAGTTCACCGCTACTGCGGAATCAACAGGCTCATACGCAGCAGATCCTGGTATGTGCCGTCCACAAAGCACTCCTCTCGAAGCAGTCCTTCTACGCGAAACCCCATCGATTCATTGAGTTGGATATTCGCCAGATTGGTATCAAGGGTATATAGATAAATCTTGCGAAGAGCGAGGGTGGTGACACCAAATTCGATCCAGTATTGAGTCGCCAGCTTGGCGTAGCCGTGCCCGCGTGCCTCCGGCTCTCCAATCAGTTTCCGCAACTCGGCAACCCGGTGATGCTTGTCATGGTTCAGATACGCCAGAGCCCCTATAGGCTTTTCTTCCAGTTCCACCACTGCGAAAAGGTTCGCGGGAGAATGAAACATGTCGCTCAATGTTGCATCGGTACCACCAACGCGCGACAGGAGAAACAACCGTCCCAACGGATCCTCTACCCACTGTTCAAGAAGGCTCAAGTCGTCCTTGCGTGCCTGGCGAACATGAACCTTGGGACCCTTGATCGCAAATTCTTCCGGCGAGCTCCCCATCTGCATCTTGCTGGGTGACACCGCGAACGCTCCGGATTCCTTAAACGCATGATCAAGGATTTCATTGACAAAGCGAACGATGTCATCACGATTGAAGCCGTAGGAAATTGCCTGCTTATACATCGACTTGGCTACGGCTTCAATGGTCTGCTTAGGCATAGCGCCCTTGCTGCTCATTCCCTGATCGCTCCTGTGTTGCATTGCGTTACCCGTAAAGGTAGGTATTCCATCGATAGAAGCCAAGCCGGAACCGGCGTACTTCGCCTCCTTCAGCAATCATGCTGCGATCCAGCGTCTTTGGAGAGTTCATCCTGTATTAAGTGTTCAAACGAAAAATATAGAGCGTATATTGCATTTCTACTGGAGAAGCAACCCGACCGACTCACGTACCCCTTGATTTAGGGGGTACGGATGTAATATATACCATTCGTTTGTCACCCTCTATTTTACGGACGCCAAGATATGCTGGTCATTGTACTGCTTACGGCGATTCTGGTCGGCTTCGGGGCATACGAATTTGCGATGCACCGCAATCGTGTGAACTCCATTCCCGTTCGTATTCATGTAAACGGTACCCGCGGCAAAAGCTCGGTGACACGATTGATTGCGGCGGGGCTGCGAGCCGGCGGGGTCAAAACCGTGGCCAAGGTTACCGGCACCCTGCCTCGAATCATCGATGAACGCGGATGGGAGATCCCCATCACCCGACTGCATCCCGTGAACATCATTGAACAGACCAAGGTCTTCAGGTTTTTCGAAAAGCACCGGCCGAGAGCTATTGTCATCGAATGCATGGCGGTACAGCCGGAGTATCAGTGGATTTGCGAGCACCAGTTCGTGAAATCGACCATTGGAGTAATGACCAACGCCCGTATGGACCACGTCCGTGAGATGGGTCCATCCATCGAGAATATCGCCAACAGCCTTTCCAACACTATTTCCGAACACGGACCGACCTTTACTTCGGAAAACCGGAATGACTTGATTAAGATTATGCGAGACCGCGCCGATGAGGTCGGCGGTGAATTGCGGGTGGTATCGGCCGAAGAGGTCACAGACCAAGACTTGCGCAACTTCAAGTATATCGAACATCGCTCCAATGTCGCGCTGTCTTTGCGGATCTGTGAAGAAGTGGGTGTGGATCGTCAGACGGCTCTCGAAGGCATGACGCAGATGGCGCCGGACCCGGGTGCGCTGAAGGTCTCCAAAGTGGTCCATGAAAGCGGTCGCCGTCTTCTGTTCCTGAACGCTCTGGCGGCGAATGATCCGGAATCCACACTGTTTGCCTGGGAACGTGCCTGGACCCTCTACCCCGATTCAGGCATGTCAATCATATTGCTCAACACTCGACACGACCGGTTTGACCGAAGCGTGCAACTGGTCGAGACGATGGCACGATACATGAAATTCGACCTTGTCATTTCGATGGGTGAAAGCACCGAGCTGTTGCAGAACCAGTTCCGTCGCTTCGGCATTTCACTGGACAAGGTCAAGCGTGTCGGCGTACTGACTCCCGAGAAAGCCTGGGAGACGATTTGGGATCTGGTAGAAGATGAAGCCCTGGTGTTCGCCATGGGCAATGCGGGTCACGGCGGACTCGCCATCGCCGAGATGTTTCAGCAGCGGAGGGAGAAGGAATGATTGATATCGCCGTGGGTCTGGGCGTTGCGTTCAGTCTCATCTTCAACGAGATCTTCGGCGTCAGTGCGGGCGGCATTGTCGTGCCGGGTTACATCGCCCTGCAACTGCACAACATCTGGATGTTGATCGGCACCGCTGTAGTCTCATTCCTTACGTTCGGAGCCGTTCGATTGACCAGTGTGTTCGTGTTCGTGTATGGACGCCGCCGACTGGTGCTTTCCATCCTGCTCGGATTCATCTTCGGCTACATCATGCGTAATTACCTTTCCGGAGCCATTTTCGATGTGGTGGATATTCGAATGCAGGCCATTGGATACATTATCCCCGGCCTGATCGCGAACTGGATGGAACGTCAGGGTGTGGTTCGAACCTTGTCTGCCGTAGCAATCGCCGCAGTTGTCGTTCGTCTTGCCGTAATGCTGATCGGGGGAGGAAAGATCATTGCCTAGGAAATTCCGACCTTCGATGCGGTCGCACCGCACCATTGCAATCCTTACTGTGGTTTCGATTCTGTGTTACATCTGGGCGGAAAACTCGCGTGTCACCATACGCTCCCCGTATTACGATGACATGCTCGGGGCCTCCGAGTGGATGGTCGCTGCCATGGACACTCTCCGTTCGCACCAGTATGCCCGCGGCGTCTTCGCGGATGAGGTGAACGATCCCAACCTGACCACGCTGATCGGACAGCAGTATACTCAAATCACGACCGATATCGGCGATCTAGAGGCCAAGTGGACCGCCTTGAATCCCAATATGGCCGGCGTGATGGTGAACTACTTCAAGCAGGCAGGACTGGAACCGGGCGATATCGTTGCGGCGGGAATGAGCGGCTCACTTCCTGGGATGAACCTGGCGTTTTACGCAGCTGCGCAGCAGATGGAGCTGAAGCCGGTCGTGATCACATCTGTGGGAGCCTCTTCCTGGGGTGCGAACGATCCGAATTTCACCTGGCTTGATATTGAACACGTATTGATGGAAAACAATCTGCTGACATATCGCTCGATTGCAGCCTCCATGGGCGGCGGTGAAGATCTTGGGCGCAGATTGTCACCGGAAGGGCGAGAGCTTATCCAGGAAGCGATTCACCGTAACGATGTCATTTTCGTTGAGGAACCGACCCTCGAGGGATCGATCCAACGGCGCTTGGGTATCTACCGGGAGTACGCCGGGGGTGATCCGGTGGATATGTATGTGAACATCGGCGGAGCGCTTTCGTCGATCGGCGATTCACGAAACGTGGATGAAAACATGATCCCCGTTGGGATCAGCAAACCGTTGCCGTCACGCAATTACCCCCGTCGCGGAGCAATTCACGAGTTCTCCGATCTTGGTATCCCGGTTTTAAATATCACTAATATCTACACCCTGGCCGATCGGTTTGCATTGCCCTGGACACCGACCCCCCTGCCGGAACCGGGCAGCGGTTTACTTTTCAGTGAGCGGCGTTATAACTTATGGATTACGGCTTTGGCGCTGGTGATTGTGCTTGCCACACTGATCATCGTGCTGCTGTTTGATCGCCGTACGCAACGGCTGGACAGGCCGGGTGTAGATCCTGATACGATGGTGTAAGCATGCTTCCCATGAAACTGCATCCCCGCACGTCTGCAAGCGTCCTCCTGGCGCTTCTGCTGATGCTTACATCGGCCCTGCCCGCTGGGGCCGCAC
This sequence comes from bacterium, assembly GCA_014729955.1. Lineage (GTDB taxonomy): Bacteria > Electryoneota > Electryoneia > Electryoneales > Electryoneaceae > WJJA01. The sequence continues at coordinate 2,796 of WJJA01000369.1, read as the reverse complement.
GCTGGAAGACCCTGAAACCGGTCAAGGGCGGCGATTACGAGAAGATCGTCGTCAATGACAAGAATGACTGGTCTTACCAGCGTCTGAAGCCGGGTAAATCGATGGTATTCGACATTTCCGAAATCGGCGGCGGGAAGTTTCGTGTTATCACACGAGCTGATTTCGGGACGGCGAAAGCCGACCCCGCACCGTACACGTTTTACATGGGAATCGACGACCCGGACGGTCGCCTTTACAGCCGGGCAAGCGAACCGGACAAGGATTCCTTCAACAAAAAAAGCCGGAAACACAAGGTCGGCAAAAGCCGCATCATCGAGTTCGACACAGAATCCGACGCCGAAACGGTTTACTTCCGTGTCCCGGAGAGTGCCGAGCTTCCGGTGTACTTCCGTTTTCAACGGGAGCGTGACGAATTTACCGGCGAAGTGGATTACGCTGCCGTCACTCCACGCAGTTACGTGGACGCTATCGGTATCTCCACGCGCGAGATCATCTCGACCTACTACAGGATTGATGAAGATCGCCACCTTACGGTTGAACTGATCGGCCCGACAACACTGAAGATCCTTGGACGGGTCATCATGGATATGTCCATGCGCGGCCGCATTAAATTCCGTGTTGCAGTCTATGAAGACGGGCAGTTAAAGAACACCTATCCACTGAGTTCGCGTGTATCGACGGTTTCCACGATCATCGACATGCCCGACCATCGGCCGTCACGTGGAGAATCGTTCTTCGTGGAGGTGCCTAAAGGTATGCATCGGTATACGTTTGCGCTTCCGGACAACGGATTCGATGTCATGCTGCGCTTCTTCATTCCTGATAAACATCTGACCCGTTCACTCGATGAAGATTGAGATACGCTACTCAACAGCGATATCCCTGCGCGCCCACAGGCGCGTTTTTACTTTGCGTTCGGCTTCCAATCGCTGGAGCAGGGTACTATTTTAAGGATGATGAAGAGAGTTGGGGCAACAACCACGGGGTTTCCCATGTACCGCTCACTGCTGACGTTCGCCGCCTTGATGATCGCCCTGCCGACCCTTCTGCATGCTGAAGGTTGGTCGGTGCAACGAGATCTCGATCTCGAACTGCGCTACGATGTCGGCTACGATAATAACATCCTCGAACTGAGCGAAGACGATCTGGATCGGTACGAGATCGACCAGCTGCGTGCCCACGACGATCTTGAAACCTACGACGATCTAATCAATACCGTCTCTCTTCGAACAAGGATCACATCCCCGGAATTTCTCGACTGGCGCAACCTGCGCCTCTATTATACGATCGGCTACCAGTCGTACCTGCGAAACCCCCATGCCGACCGTGTCACCCACAGCCTCTTCTTCACCCAGGACCTGGTAAAATATTGGGATATCCTCGGAGGTTATTTCATTATCCCGGAACGGTACCTGCGGGACTATTACGATCGCGACTGGGGAGAATATTACTCTTGTGACTTTTCCTATCATCTTTACAGCATCGGCATTCGCGGGAAACCATTCGACCGCCTGCAGATTGAGGCGCGCTACGAAGGGTACCAGGTGTATTATAACGAGTACTTTACGGAGTATGATACTGAGTCTGTTGGGTTTCGTGCCGGGTTGGAATACGAAATCAATCACAAGTTGGAAGCCTCTCTGGAACTGCGACGCCGTTGGGCAGACAATACGGGATTCGAACAGTCGGATTTCATCGCACCGAATTTAGAAAACCCGGACGAGGACGCCGAGTACGGAGACGGCAGCTACGGCGAAGAGTGGATCGAGGCCGGGATTCGGTGGCAGACTCCCAAGCTGTTGGACCGCTCCTGGGACACTCGTCTTTCATACCGCATGCGCCATCGGTTCTACACCAGCGAACTCTCCCTTGAAGAGGATCCGTTCCATGCCGGTCGAGAGCATTGGCATCAGCGTCTTATGTTGAGCACCGAAGTGGATGTTACCAAACGTTTCGCCGTCGGGCCGGAAATCGAGTACGAATGGCGCCGCACGGAATCACCGGCAGAACGAGTGGCCGACATCAAGGATTTCAACACCTACCGGTTCTGGCTGCATCTCAGCTATGAAATCTGGTAGAGAGTATCAAGTCACACGTTTCCGAGTCAACAAACTGTAACGATATGGACTATCGATTTCCCTTCCAACGGGAAGAGGAACACATCCCCTCCCCCTGTATCGGTGTGTGCCAGATGGAAGGCGCCTACTGCGCGGGCTGCAAACGGACCGTCGATGAAATCGCCCGCTGGCGTGCCATGACCAACCGTCAGAAGAAAGAAGTGCTCGCTGAGCTGGAGGTTCGGCACCGTTTTGAGCAGGAATCGACTGCAAAGAAACGGAAGAATCCACCGGAATAGCAGGAACGATTGCGTTTATGACGATCAACCACACCTTTGTAAAAACCCGGCCAACCGGCCGGGTTACGTAATCGTTCCAATTTGGTGAAAGGCAGTGATACAACCTCAATAGCTCATCGCATCCAGCTTCACCTTGCCGCGGAAAATCCAATAAATGCTGGTGGTATAGGCGATCACGATCGGCATACCGATCAGGGCGATTATCAGCATGATGCCTAAGGTTTTCTGGGACGATGCCGCATTGATGACATTCAAGCTGTTGGCGGCATCGGGGTTGGAGAAGATCAGGTTGGGGAACATCCCGATCCCGAACAACGCCAGCAGGAACAGCATCGAAAACGCCGAAGACAGGAACGCCCTGAAATCACGCCCGTGATGGATTTCGCGCGGGATATTGGCGATGGCCAGCAGCGCCAGGATGACGATCACGAAGAACACGG
>WJJA01000368.1 GCA_014729955.1 bacterium | reverse complement strand
GAGCGTGCAGCGATGCTTCCCATTCGAGCGCCTGTTGTTTGAGCCGGTGGGTGGTTTTGTCCATTACCTCGCGGACATGGCCGGCAGTATCCGAGAGGTGGTCGCTGACCCGGTGCAATCCCTCCTTCAGAACATGCGCGGCTTCTTCCCACTCATCCTGCTCGGTCAGCGACAAACCGGCATCAATGTTCACGGCCAGCAGGTGATCGATTTCGGAGATTGCCTGGATAAAGCGCCCCTGGTGGGTTTCCAGTTCCTGCTTGAGACGTTCGATGGTTGAGTGCATCCGGCTGCGGAATTCGAAGACCAGGATGTCAGAGAGCCGGAGGGGTGATTCCATTTGCGTCGCACGATTCTGCAGGGGGAAACGGACAGACTGCAGGATCTGGTGTATACTGGTACGGTACTGGTGGATGTACTGTCCCGGTGCGCTTTGAATCAGAACATCGAGCAGTGTGGGCTGGTAACGGTGACGCATCTCGGTGAGAAACAGGTTGGATTTCTCACGGATTGTTCGAAACGCTTCCCGATCAATCCGGGCATCCTTCTCGCGAGATTGTGCGGGGAATGTCTCCTCCCGCATGGCGTCTACCGCCTGGATGATTTCGCTGATACGTTCCGATATGACTTCGCTGAATTCACGTTGTACACGCACAGCGGTGTTCTCATACAGATTCGCGGCCTGCATCGAGATCAACACCAGGTGGAGCTTCCGTTGTGCTTCTCCTGCCTGTTGCTGTGAAGTCCGGACGAGGTCGGCGTGGCGAGCCTGCCAGGGATAGGTGGCACGTTGCGTTCGACGTGTAATCCACTCCTGTTTCAGACGACGAGCGGGCCATGGACGGTAGCCGACATAGAGAAGAAAAGGCTCGTGATGTTCACGGATTCGGTTGAGAGCGGAAAGAAAGCCTTTCCGTGCGTGTTCGGCATGGGAAACCGGGAGCTCCCGCAACGCGCGCAAAGATTGCCTGGCAGCTTCAAGCAATGGAAGAAAACGGTTATCAAGGGCTCCACCACTCTCGTTGAGGCCGGCATGCTGTCCCAGGTCCACTGCAATTTGCCCGAGTGTACCGCGATAACTCAGCGAACATTCTTCCAGGAACCATGACAATCCAAGCATTTCGTGCGTGAGGGGAGCTTCGAAAAGTGAACGGCAGGCTTGAAGGAGGGGAAGTATGCGACCGGGCGATGCATGGCTATCGGACTCTGTCGCGGACTCTGATGATGCAGCCTTCAGTGGGTTTCGCAGGCGGGCAACCCCTTTCCAGATACGGCCTGCGGGCGCTTGTGAAACCCATTCTCCCGGGTCCGGCTGAACATGGATGCTCTCCTCGATATCGATGAGGGTACCATCCAGAACCTTGTTCCATTGCGACTGAGTCGTGCTGAGATCGGGATCTGCCGGAGTCCACTGCTCCTGCAGGCGGCTGCGGAAGGCACGCACCAGGCCGATGCAAATCGAACGTTGTGCACTTCGATCGATGGAATCTGACGGGATCCGTTGAAGAGTCTCAGCGGCATCTTGAACCAGTTTTTCGAAGCCCGCGATACTTGAAAGCCGCTCAGCTTTCCATTTTTCCACCAGGGATTCGCCGTGCGTCAATGCGGCTGTGAAAAGATTGTCGACTTGAGCTGACGGCTGAAGCATAGGTTGGTTCCTGTATCGGATGGTATCAACGTATTATACGAAGACTGCAAAGCTCAGTGAAGGGATGTGCCGCAAAAGGATAGAGTCTGAACAGGCTGACCCGTCATCCCCGGGGTTTCAAACCTTATCAAGAGCGATCAAGTGCTGTCATGTCAAGTTCAGGGTATGCAATGAACCCAGTGTTATTTTCTGCACGGGAACCATGTGAATTGTAAGACGGCATAGGCCGTGCGGACGGCGTGTTTTGCGGGAGAGCATCTCTTCAACGGTGTCCCGTCCCGTATGGAACGGGAACACCTGCTCGTACCGGCCGAACGAGTTAATATCAGCATCCCGGTCATGATGCTCTTTGCGAAGAGTTTCCCCGTTGCCTGTACCCGTCCGCCACCGGAAAACCCTGCCTGGATCGACAATCGCATTGTACATGCCCGTCTGACACCGTAGGTTATAGCATTGGCTTTTCCGATTTAGGCTCCGGCATGAGACGACTGCTTTTCATACTGCTTGTGTTATCCATCGGCTTCCCGGCCGGCGACAGCATTGCCTGTCGCATGTGGGGGATGACGGTGGACCCGGACGCAGGATTGCAGTATCCGGACAGCGTGTTCCGCTGGAGCCTCGAACTCACCGCAGAGCAGAACTGGGGCGCGGCCGGCTGGGACGGCTGGTCGGTGTGTCATGTCCCGCGCTCCGGGCCGGTGACGGTCCACCGCAGCCGCACCATGCCGTGGGATGACGAACACGGTGGTTGGGTGCTGGACGGACCACAGGGGAACCTGTACCCGGTGCTTGCGGATACCGCATCGCTCGCCATGGTGCATTTCCGGCTCGCGTCGTCGGGAGCCGTGGATGACCCCAACCCGCATCCGTTCCTCTACACCGTCGACGGCCGCACGTACGCCTACCAGCACAACGGCGGTGTAACCGGCACCCACTGGGCGGAGGTAATGCGGCGCTCGGTGATCGGCGAGGCGTGGCTGCAACTGCCGCTCTTTGCCGAACGTCCCTACATGGACCTGTCCCGGCCGGAGCGGCTGGTCGACTCCGCCTTTCTGGCCGTGCTCTACATGAAACAGATCCTGATCGCACGATCCTACGGTGAAGGGATTCAAAGCGTGCCGGCACGTGTCGCTGAAGAAATGTACCGTACCGCAGGTCGTGCGGGGTCGCGCCTCGACTTCAATTCCATCAACGGTCTGCTGACCGATTCCGACACCCTTTGGGCGGTGGTGATCGCGCCCGACACCGATTACAACCTCTGGACGCAGCCCTTCCCCGCCTCGACGGATACTGCCGGCTCAGCCGTGGTGCTGAATTTCCGACCGGATGAGACCTGGCGGCCTGTACGTGAATTGGGGG
>WJJA01000367.1 GCA_014729955.1 bacterium | reverse complement strand
CCACAGTGCCATGCGCTGCCGTGAATCGAACTTCACCTTCGCCTGTTTCAGGGCGTGCATGGCATGGCCGCGGTGATGGGCTTCATAAGCGATCAGGAAGCCGATGAAGGGAAGCAGTCCGCGTTTGAATCCCTTTACTCTGCCGCCGTCGGCCGCACTGCGACGGATCAGTTCTTCGACCGCCTCCCCCGTTTCCCTGAAGGAGTTCTCAAGCATAGCGCGGTCATGCCCGTGTTTCCGTTCCATTGGAAACAGGCCGGCCGTGGGTGTCTTGTCTGCCTTCTCCAGCTTGTAGCGTCGCAACCAGAGGCAGTGTGCCGGCTGTTGTCCGACGGTCCGCCCGCCTCGCGTGCTAACCCGAATATTTCACGAGTTCAAAGTGCGTCAGATGCGAGGCGCGAAGGATGAAGCTGTATGGCAATACCGCGAATCCTTCGGAACAAAGCATATGACGTGCTTGGGACCGCCCGAAGGGTGAATGAATAAATGGGTTTTTCTCTTTTACGTCCGGGTACAAACCGTCGCCGGGAGGAAGTGATAAATTGGGGAACATCTTCCTGTAAAACCAGTCCTTATCATAGCTCGCTTTCATCATTCATGAACTATTCGGGCTAAGCGTTGTTTCCAGCGCCTCCTGCGACAGGTCGGCCAAGAACTGCAGGTTGACGCGGTTGCTGAAGCGCCGGGTTTCGATCAGTTGATTCGTGAGAAGATCAGAGGCCTCCGGCATACGATGGTCTGCTATCCTGTTTTCAGGAACGAAACAACGTTCCTGTGGTTGTGCATGTCAGTCGTTCGTGCTACAGCTTCGCGCCGCAAAACCTGCAGTAGTCCGCATCAGCGGCATGGCCTTCGGCGCTGCACTCCGGGCAGGCCTGTCGGCTGACATCGGTCGGCAGACGCAATCCGCGCGCCATCTCCGCCGTGACAATGCCGGTCGGGACCGCGATAATCGCATAGCCGGTGATCATCACGAGTCCGGCCAACAGCTTCCCGAACACGGTTTGCGGAGCGATGTCGCCGTAGCCGACCGTGGTCAGCGTCACCACCGCCCAGTACATGCTGAGCGGGATGCTCTCGAAGCCGTGCTCCGGCCCCTCGATCATGTACATCAATGCACCGATAATGGTGACCAGCGTGAGAACCCCAAACAGGAACACCGTGATCTTGCGTCCGCTCGCACGCAACGCCTGCAGGATCATGTCCCCCTCACGCAGGTAGAGTACGAGGCGCAGCACACGAAAGACGCGCAACAGGCGCAAAGCACGTACCACCAGCAGGTATTGCCCGCCCGGCACAACCATGCTGATGTAGGTCGGCAGGATGGCAACAAGGTCTACGATACCGTAAAAACTGGTCACATACCGAAGCGGACGGCCGGTGGTGATGATACGTAAGACATATTCAATGGTAAACATCACCGTGAAGAACCACTCGATAGCACGAAGCTGTGCACCCCACTGCGCATTGACAGGCTCGACGCTTTCGAGCATCACGGCAACGATACTGCCCAGGATGCTGAGGATCAGCCCGATGTCGAACGCCTTGCCCGCCGGTGTGTCTGCCTCAAAGATGATTTCATGGACACGTCTTCGCCAGCCGGTCCGGTCGCTGTTGCCCGCCTGCATGCCTCTTCCTTCGTTTGAACGACAATGGAATCGTCAATTCACGCTCTGAACGGATTCCTATTCACCCGTTGCGGGATTATCTTACGATGAAACGACCGGGAGAAGCATGGCACACCTGACCGTTCGCAGCGCCTACGAGAGACTGAGTGACCGACTGAATCGTTTCCCGCAGGGCGCCCCGCCGACCGACCTGCTGTTCCGTATTCTTGCTACGCTTTTCAGCGAACAGGAAGCCGTCCTGGTGGCACAATTACCGATCAAGCCTTTCACAGCCGCCGATGCTACGGGGATCTGGAAACGAAATCGTGCGGATACCATGCGCGAGCTGGATGCCCTGGCGGATCGCGGACTGCTTGTCGACATCATTCCCGAGCAGGGAGATACCCTGTACTGCCTGCCGCCGCCGATGGCCGGGTTCTTTGAGTTCTCGCTGATGCGTACGCGCGGCGATATCGACCAGGAGCTGCTGTCGGAGTTGTTCCAGCAGTATATCACGGTGGAAGACGATTTCATGCTCGCCCTGTTTGACGGTGACACGCAAATGGGGCGGACCTTCGTCAACGAGAAGGCACTGCCGGACGAGGACGGGTTGCATGTGCTCGACTGGGAGCGTGCCTCCGAGGTGATCCGTACGGCAAAACCGATGGCTGTCGGGATGTGCTACTGCCGGCACAAAGCGATGCATGCCGCGGAGGCCTGCGATGCGCAGATGGACATCTGCATGACCTTCAACACCACGGCGGACAGCCTTTCGCGGCACGGCATCGCACGCCGTATCGAATCGGAGGAGGGTCTGGACCTTCTTCAGCAGGCCTATGAGCACAACCTGGTGCAATTCGGCGAAAATGTGCGCGACGGGGTGAACTTCATCTGCAACTGCTGCGGCTGCTGCTGCGAGGCGTTGATCGCGCAGCGTCGTTTCAGTGTACTGAAACCGATCCACACAAGCCGTTATCTCCCGGTCGTAGACCGGCGGAACTGCAATGGTTGCCGTAAATGTGTCAACATCTGCCCGGTCGAGGCGATGGGTCTCGTTTCCGCAAATGATCCTCTCAAACCGAAGAAGATGGTCGCCCGGTTGGAGGATGATCTGTGCCTGGGTTGCGGAGTCTGCGTCCGTGTATGTGAGGAAGATGCGCTACGGCTGGAACCACGGACGGAACGTGTGATCCCGCCGATGAACGGTGTGCACAAGGCTGTGGTGATGGCGCTGGAACGCGGCAAATTGCATAACCTGTTGTTCGACCGGCGCGACCTGGTAAGCCACCGGGTGATGGGAGCGGTTTTCGGGGCGATCCTGAACCTGCCGCCCGTGAAACGTGCGCTCTGCCGTGAGCAGGTGAAGTCGCGGTACCTGGAATACCTGGTGGCAAAAGCCGGTGTGGAGGGGTGAGAACGGCGACCTGCCCCACACGGTCATTCGCGCGCCGCTTCGCCCGTGCCCTTGAAGAGCCGGCTTGAGGGTCGGGTCACACACCGCTGACGCGCTGAGACAACATTCCGAACTGCCTGCCAGGGGTCAGCGACGCCCGGCTGCCTCTTCCGGATTGCCGCCCGTCCAAGTGTCAGGTCACAATCCGTCTCCGACAGATCAAGACCTGACACAACATTCCGAACTGTCTCCCCCGGTGTTAACGACTCCGCCTGAGACGCATGAGTCCGGGCTACATGCTGAACAGCGTCCAGCCTCAGTTGAAGAGGGTCCAGCGCACCTGCCAGATCTCTTCACGCCAGTAACTCGGGTAGCCGGGCAGGTAGTGGTATTGCGTGCTGAACTGGTTGCGTACGCCAAGCATCAGCTCGAAGTTCAGGATTCCGATATAAAGCCGATAGTCGAGCATCCCGAGCGCCGGTTGCCGGAAGGTGCTGTCAGCGCGGACCGGGTAGTCGTATGCTCCGAGGTATTGCCCCTGCACCGCGGCACGCAGGCGCAGCTGCCCGTGATAGAACTCCTTTTCGAATCGAAGCTCAGACCAACCCCATCGTTTCGGCACCGCCTGCCCTTCGTTGCCCAATTCCGACCAGGTAAACGCGCCGGCGAGCGACAGCGGTTCCCATCCCAGCGGCACCCAGCCGTACAGGGTCGCTTCCAGGCCGTCACGGTCGTCGCCGTTGCGTGTGGAAAATTCCAGCGGGCGAACTTCGACGGTCTCGACGGGGTTGATATAGCGGCGATAGCCCACGGTCACGCGTGCTTCATACGGTTCGTTCCAGCGATAAACCGTTCCGCCTCCGGCGAACAGGCCGCCCACCGGGTCGAGCGCGCCGTTACCCCAGTACGAGAGCAACGTGTCGGGCAGTGGATTCGGATCGAGGTCTCGCTCCGGGTGGAGCAGGGTCCAGTGGCCGTAGGCTTCGTCCAGACCCGGCCAACGCCACCCGAGGTGCGTCTGTCCAATTAGCGCGAATCCCGTGGTATCACCCAGTTCCAACATGCCTGCACCGCCAAGGACGGGTAGAAGTTCTGTATCCGTATCAATAGCGAGCGAGCTGTCCGGCCCCAGGGTGTCATTGGTGGTTGTGCCCGCCTCGATGCGTGTATGGAGATCCCAACGAAGCTTCGACGAACGGTACCGGTCCCCCAGGGTTGCGCCGAAGACGGTACGGTGTCCGTGCGCGTCGGGCCCCTCTTCTTCCCGTCCCAGCTTGGCGGCACGGTACTCTGCATCCGCTTCCAGCGAAACACGGTGCCGTCCGAAGAGACGGTCATGGGCGAGTCGTCCTCCGCTGTGCACGCTGTGTTGATCGTAGGTGCGGAATTGACGCACCCACCAGGCGCCGGCCTCCCAGGTCGCCGTATCCGTAGGCGCGCCCTTGCGCCAGACAATGTCGATGTCGTGTTGACGATAGGTGTCCTGTCCCGGCGGGGTTGTGAAGAAGCCGTCGTCCGGGACACGGCGCCCCACCTGGACATTGGACTGCATCCAGTAGAGTCCCAGCATTCCTTTGTCGTCAAGGTTAAACTCATTACCGAGACGCAGCAGAAAGGTGCCGGCGTCCGTGTTCTGATACCGATTTTTCGACTCGCCGACATCAACCCCGATATGATAGCGGTAGGCTTCGTGCAGGGTATGGGTCAGGTCGATGTTGGCATGGCCGAAGTCGAACATCCCCTGGCGGTAGTAGATGTCTGTGCGGGGATCCTCCGGGAAGGTCCAGACAGGGAACAGCTCCAGCACCGGCCCGGTAGAGAACGGTCCTTTGCCGGCCCAGCCGAGGTTCAGTTGCGCGGCCTTGATCTGTTCGGTGGACATCAACGAGAGGTTGACTCCGCCGTGTACCGGGTTGTTCATCCGTCTGCCGCGGTAGAGCACCTGTACATCGCGTCCGCTCCCGCCCGGCGTGATGAAATAGAACGGTGCTCCGTACACGCTGCTGTGGCGTGGATAGAGACCCGGCAACGGGGCGAGCATGTCGCCGGCGTCATCATGCCCCTGCCAGTGATAATGCACCTCCGTCCGGGGCAGTCCGGCGACGTTCGCATGCGGCGGGTAGGTATTGAACGGTCGGATCGGTTTCTGTTCCGGTTCTTCAAGGCTGTCTGCGGCGAGTGAGTCGACGGCGAGGGAATCCGCTGCCAACGAATCCGCGAGCAGGGAGTCGGTGGTTACGCTGTCCGGGCGCAGGGAGTCGGGCAGAGATGCCGGTGCGGGTGCAGAGACGGTGTCCGGTCTGTCGGGCGCTATGCCTTGCATCGTCCCACCACCGCTGCCGGTTGAAGGCTTTTTCTTCGGTTTTTTCTTCGGCCTGGTGGTGTCATCCGGGCTTTGGGCGGTGGTGAACGCGACGGAGGGCGCCTGCCTGACCGCATCGGCCAACGCTGCCGATGCCGCGAGCGCAAGCAGTACGGCAAGCACAAGCATGGTGCATGAAGATCTGCGCGTGTGGCGGTTTCGTCGCACTCGGGTTCGCCCGACTTGTTTGACGCCTGTTTTGTGAACGTTATCCGGCGCAATATACAACGACGCACACGTGTTCCCACGGCCTGGATGCACCTGCAACCGTTTCCGGAAGACGCGGCGGGTAGACGAGGACTTGAGGTGGTGCGGTTGCTACCGGGAAGGTCCGGGGTCCCTTGAGAACACCGACTCAGTGAGATTCGGGGCACTTCCTCACCGCACCAGCAGCAGTTTCTGCACTTGCGCGGTCTCGCCGGGGACGGCCGCGCGAACGAAGTAGGTGCCGGACGCTCGCCCTCGGCCGTCGAAGGTGAAACGGTGCCGTCCGGCGGAGCGCACCGTGCCATCGGCAAGCACCGCCGTGCGACGGCCGTCGATGGAAAACACCTCCACCCGAAGCGCCCCCGGGTGCGGAAGCGCCACGGTGAACTGCACCGACGGGTTGAACGGGTTCGGGTGCGGCGGGTGCAGACGGAACTCACGGGGCAGGTCGCTGCGGTCGTTCGCGGGACCGACAGCGTCCCCCGCACCGACGCCGATCAACTCGATCGTGTGCAGCGTATCCACCGCGTCATTGCTGTGGAGCAGGAGAAGGCCGTGCACCTCGCCCGGCTCGGCGGGCGCGAAAGTGACGGCAACCGTCGTCGTGTCGCCCTGCTGCAGCACCAGCGTATCGGTAAAGGCAACGGAGAAGGCGGCGGTGTCGGTTGCAATGCGGTGGACGTGCAGCGGAAACTCGTTGGCGTTGGCGAGGGCGAGAGTCCACACGGCGGAGGAGCCCGGTTCGACGGTGCCGAAATGATGCGTGCTGTCGGAGAACTGCATGAAGGGCAGACGTACCGGCTCGCTCAGGAACGGCTCGAAGTCGATGAAACGCATCAACGTGTCGCCGAGACCCGTCTCATGCTCGGTCGGTACATACGGTCCGGTCGGATGCCCCCAATAGCAGTCGGTCAGGGACAGATCATATCCTCCTGCAACCCAACCGGCTGCACCCCTTGTGTTCTGAAGAAAACCGCAGTTTTCCAATGTGAGTGAAGTGCCTGGTGTGGAACGAATTGCGCCGGCATAATTATCCTCAGGCGGATCGAGAGGGCCGTTACGAACGAAAATGTTCGAACTACCGTACGGCTCAGGCTGGACCTGATTCACATTCATCAACTCGATTGCACCGGCCCATCGACCTCGATTACCATCGAACAGATTGTTGCGTAAGTCCAATGTATTAGCAAGATAGATTGCACCACCACTGAAGTCTGCAATGTTCTCCACAAAATGATTACCGGAAACTACTGCGTAATTGCAGCCGGCAATCCACAGGGCTCCACCTGCTCCCCATGTTGACGGAGGTTGGTCGACAAACGCATGGTTTCCTCGGAATAGATTGTCGAGGATCATCAGGCTGTCTGCTATCCCCACCATGAGCCCGGCACCTTCTGAGGCTCGATTGAATAAGAATTCGTTGCCGCGTATGATCCAGCTCCCCGGAACGGCGCCCATCAGTGAAAGCGCCCCTCCAAGTTGAAAGGCTTCATTGCTTTCAAATCGATTGTATTCTACCGTCCCGGAGCTCGAGGATAACGCGAGGCAACTTTGATCCAACTCGGCTTCGTTTTCTGCAAAAACGTTGTTCTGAATGTCGCAAACGCTCTGAAATATGGTAATCGCACCTGTTTTATTATTTGCACTATTGTTGACAAAGCGATTATGAAGGAGAGAGATTTGGCTTGACTGAACAGCCATTGCACCGCTGCGGTAGGCATGGTTGTTAGAAAACTCGCAGAACCTGATAGTGATGGAAGCGTTTTGAACCACACAAGCACCGCCGTTGGTATTCGGCTTGAAAGCGTCACGAATAGTCAAACCCTGTACAATCATCTCATTTTCAAACAGTCCTTCTATTAGCAGGGGATCCGGTTCTGTGGCTGAAGTGTGTCTCCCGCAAGGATTGTGGATTCGACACTGCTGCTGTCTTCCAATAAAAGCATGCTTGTCAGATAAAGCTCATGGTTCTCGACGACAATGTTTTCGAAGTATGTGCCGGCTGAAATGAGAATGGTGTCTCCTGCGGCAGAAGCATCTACAGCAGATTGAATGGTGCCATGGCTCTGAGGTACTTCCAAAATTGCAGCGTTGGAATGTGAAAACAGCAATACCAAGACAGACAATAGGATGACTGCGTTTCTCATGCGATATCCCAAAAGAACGGCATCCTCAATCTTCTACTCCGAGATAGAGGATGCCTTGAAAACACTACTCGAACCAGGCCGTTCGATAGAAACAGCTACCCAACGCATCCCCTGAGTACCGATGGGTTGTGATCGATTCTTCATAAGGCTCTTCGGACGACGATATTGTGTGTTGAACATTATGAAGTGTTGCCTGACCAATCACGTAGTCATGAATCGGTCTCCAACCATCAAATTCTAACAGGCTGTCGAACCGATCATCTTGTTGAGGATCAATAACATTACGACTATCAATAACGATCTTGACAGTAAGAGGTATTGAACCGTCCTCTTCAGTGTGCACGTCCTCCGGAGTCGATGCATACAGCGTGCTTTCATGCACCACATCTTCAGCTTGTACCGGAAGAACCAGCAACATCGTTGTCAACGCCAAACCGATGTACTTCCTGACAACCTCCCAATGTGAGCTTCATAACACCCCGCATCAGGGCATTGTGGTTGTCATGCTAGGTCTTTTTTTCGGTTACAATCAAGGCCGCGATCCGCATGCGTGAATTCTATGCTCCATTTCGTGTTATTCGGTTGACAAACTGTTGTGACTACAGCGTAATCGTCATCCAAACAGCATCTTGTTCAAAATATTTCTTGCTGTTCGCCTTGCCGGTTCCTGCCGGATAGTGACGATTGTTCTGCAAATCAACGGTTCATGGTCCGTTTCCTGTTTTCCTGCGGGCTTGTTGCCGCGGTCGGCGGGCAGAGACGCCCGCCCTACCCTTGAGATGATGCCCGAAGTCGTGCGCCTCAACGTTATGCCGGGTCTTGATTCGTCGTCAGGCGAATTGTGACCTGACACGTGTCCGCAGGCGATTCTTTTTATCGCGTTCATGACACCCGAATAGCCGAGCGATTCGGGCCAACCTGCCTCTACAGGGCGTTCTCGCGGTGCGGAGACCAGTCGGAATACTGTATTGACAGCACAAGGGCGTAGACCTGATATTTGCGCCGTTAGCACTCATGCCCCGAGAGTGCTAAGGAGCGGGAACCGGGCAGGGATTCTCGAGTTTATGCGGTTGAGAGCGGGAGCATGACAAGCCCGGTGGACAAGGGGCAAGGTCAGCGACAACGAAGTCATAACGATAGGCACAGCAACACAACCAACACAAGAGGATTTCGGACATGGCTCACAAGATCATCGAATTTGATCAGGAAGCCCGTAATGGTATGATGGCCGGCGTGAACACCCTCGCCCGTGCGGTGAAGGTGACTCTCGGCCCCCGTGGTCGTAACGTGGTCATCGATAAGAAGTTCGGCGCTCCGACGGTCACCAAGGACGGCGTGACGGTCGCGAAGGAAATCGAACTGGAAGACGAAGTAGAGAACATGGGCGCGCAGATGGTGCGCGAGGTTGCGTCGAAGACCTCCGACGTGGCCGGTGACGGCACCACCACCGCGACGGTGCTGGCGCAGTCGATTCTGAAGGAAGGTTTGCGTAACGTGGTCGCCGGTGCGAACCCGATGCTGGTGAAGCGGGGCATCATGCAGGCCGTGGAAGAAGTTGTCGCCGATCTCCGCAAGCAGTCGAAGGAAATCGGCGATTCGAAGGAGAAGATCGCGCAGGTCGGCTCCATCTCCGCGAACAACGACGATGAGATCGGCAAGCTGATCGCCGACGCGATGGAGAAGGTCGGCAACGACGGCGTGATCACGGTGGAAGAAGCCAAGGGCATCGAGACCACGCTGGAAGTCGTGGAAGGTATGCAGTTCGACCGCGGTTACGTGTCCCCCTACTTCATGACCGACCAGGACACGATGGAAGCGGTACTGGACGATCCTTACATCCTGATCCACGACAAGAAGATCTCGGCGATGAAGGACCTGCTTCCGACGCTTGAGAAGGTCGCGCAGAGCGGTCGTCCGCTGTTGATCATCGCGGAAGACATCGAAGGCGAAGCGCTGGCGACTCTGGTCGTGAACAAGCTGCGCGGCACCCTGAAGGTCGCAGCGGTGAAGGCTCCGGGCTTCGGCGACCGTCGCAAGGCGATGCTGCAGGATATCGCGATCCTGACCGGCGGCCGTGTGATCAGCGAAGAGACCGGCTTCAAGCTCGAGAACACCCAGGTGTCCGACCTCGGTACGGCAAAGCGTGTGACGATCGACAAGGACAACACCACGATCGTCGAGGGATCCGGCAGCTCCGAAGACATCCAGGGCCGTATCAAGGAGATCAAGAGCCAGATCGAAAATACCACCTCCGACTATGACCGTGAAAAGCTGCAGGAACGTCTCGCGAAGCTGGCCGGCGGCGTGGCGGTGCTGAACATCGGCGCGGCGACAGAAGTCGAGATGAAGGAGAAGAAGGCGCGTGTGGAAGACGCCCTGCACGCGACTCGCGCGGCGGTTGAAGAAGGTATCGTCCCTGGCGGCGGTGTGGCGCTGGTGCGTTGCCTGCCCGCACTGGAAGGCAAGACCTATGACGGCGACATGGACCTGGGTCGTCAGATCGTCCTGCGCGCCATCGAGGAGCCCCTGCGCATGATCGCCTCCAACGCCGGCGTCGAAGGCGCCGTGGTGGTCAACAAGGTGAAGGAAGGCAAGGATGCGTTCGGGTTCAACGCCCTGACCGGTGAGTACGGCGACCTGTTCGAGGCAGGCGTGATCGACCCGACCAAGGTGACCCGTACCGCGCTCGAGAACGCGGCGTCCGTGGCCGGTGTACTCGTGATGACCGAAGCGGTGATCTACGAAGCGAAGGAAGACGAGCCGGCGGCACCCCCGATGCCGGGCGGCGGCATGGGCGGCGGCATGTACTAAGCCGACGTTCCTTCCATTTGGAAGTATCGACGCCTCCCGTGCGGGAGGCGTTTTTTTTGGTGTGCCGCAAGTATGCTGTTGAAGGGGATCGGTCGCCCGAAACCGTCGTTAGCTCGAATATTACATGAATGGAGAAAACATTCTTTTCTAACCCGAATATTTCATGAATGAAGAAAAAATTCTTTTCTTAATACTATATTAACAAAAAGATAGTGTCGCGCTATATGGTTTTGCTTCGGCACAGAATGTTTTCAAGGCAAACTCATCTATTCATTCCCCCTTCGGGCGGTCCCAACTGCGTCATCTGCTTTGTTGCGAAGGATTCGCGGT
>WJJA01000366.1 GCA_014729955.1 bacterium | reverse complement strand
GTGAACACTCGCGCTCCCAAAAGCGATCCACGACCGCGAAAAAACGATTATATGCCATGGTCGGGCCAATCGTTCAGTGTGACACTGGAGCTGCTGAAAGATACCCATGAACTCGTAGTTTATCGAGATTTCCATGAGGGATCGTTGCGAGTCAATGACCGTAAACGGGGTGATGTGACCGCAGAATATGCCGCATCACGTAACCGTGATCGGTTGGGTGAAGTGTTGACCGGCGGACTGAGCGCCGGTGGGTTTCTCCGCAGTTTTGTGATTTCGCAGGAACAAGCCTCCCTGCTTGCAAAACCGGGTGACCTTGTCGAACGTATCCAGGCGGTTGTGACGGCTTCACCCGGAGATATCACCACCCGATCTGCCATGGATCTCCTGCAGCAGTCCCTGCAATCGGTCGAAGCGCCCGATCTTGCCAAAGGACCGGTAAAAGTTGAGACGGCGGAAAAGCGGTTGGAAGAGCGTCGGCGTGCTCAACAGCAGGAAATCCATGAACTGGAGAACCTGATTCAGCAGGACCGCCGTGCCGTCGAGGAATATGAGCAGAAGCGCCGCAAAACCGTGGAGCTTCGTGCTCGCGCCCAATGCGTACGGAAGGGAATTCTGCTGGGCGAGGCACGGCAACTGGAAGAGCGTCTCCAGTCTTCACAAACCATTGCCGCCCGTCTTGAGCAATTGGAAGATGATATACGCGAACGTGACGATGTGTCCGATTTCCCGCTCGAAACCGCCGGTCGCTTCGACACGTTGTACGGTTCGTATCGTGAAGCGGAGGCGCTTGCCGCGGATGCGCGCGAGCAGTATAACGAAGCCCACCGTGAAGTGCAGCGATTGCGTGATGAGTTGAACGACCGGTTCGAGGATCTCGCTGAATTCGAAACCACAGTGGAAGCCGATGATTTGATCGCGGATCTGCGCCACTGGCGTGATGCGGACAAGAAACTGAGCCGACACACCGATGAGCTGCAAAAGCAGCGTGAACGTCTGGCATCCGACGGAATCTTCGCGAACAGGCTGGAGCAGGTACGCGAAAAGACTCATGACTGGCCGGATGATGTTGAAGAGAGCTATACCAGTCTACTGGAAAACCGAGAGGAGTTGGACGAGGAACGACGATCCCTGGCGAAAAAATTCCGGCGGTATCGATGGCGGGAAAAATCTCAGCGCGCGCATCCAGCGGTGTTGATTGCCGGGGCTGTAATCGTGCTCACGGCGTTAGGGGCAGGATTGCAATGGAAAATCCTTGACAACCTTTATTCTGCGCTTCTATTCAGCGGTGTTGCCGTCGTTCTGTTGTTTGGTCTGATCATTGCTGAACTCATCGACCATGTTGTCGGTCATATGAAATACGGCCGGCTTCTGAAATCAACCGAAGAACAGTTGGCAGTTCTTGATCGAAAGCTCGATGAATACATTCATTCTCTCGGCATGGAAGATCACGCAACGTTCCAGTCTGTTCTGCATGACAGGCATCGGACAGCAGGTCGTGGCGGAATCTACTTTGAGACGAAAGCTTTGTACCAACAGGCGCTGGAGGAACGAAATGCAGCGGATGACAGGATAAGACCCCACCTGGAATCTGCTGGTATGATTGAGCCGGGCGAAGATCTCACTCTTGGCGACATCAACGGGTATTTAACACGGATGGATGAGTTCAGACATAGGCTCAAACAGAAGCGCGAAATCGAAGCGAAGCTTTCCCAGTATGAGGAGACATCCAGGAAAGCGGCTTCACGGGTAGAAAAGATCTGGTCCAACCTGCTGGAGATACTCAAAAAAGCCGGGATCGAAGCTGATGAAGACGGGGAGGAGTGGGTCGACGCGTTCAGAGTGAAGGTACGCCGCGCGCAGGAGCGTGCCCGAGCTCTTGAAAAGAAAGAAACGTTAAAGGTAGACCTGGCGGACAAGGATTCATTGATCGAAGTGCAAAAGAAACTGCATCGGTACCAGCATCTGCTGGAAGAGTTGAGAGATGTTGAAGCAGCGGATGGAGACGCCGACGATCTTCGACGCGAGGCGGATGAAATCGCGCGAGATTTGCGCGATACGGAACGCGATGTTGAAACGGAAAAACTGCACCTGCGTGAGGTGCATGAAACCCTTCCTGTCCGCAAAAAAGAGCTTGAAACTGAATTGAACGATATTGAAAAACGTTTGAACGGCCTGCGTGTTCAAGCCGAGGCTGTACAGCTTGCTCTGAGCGAGATCCAATCGGTTGAGAACGATGTGTTTGGTGATGCATCCAGGCAATTGAATCAGCGTATCGGACCGATCCTGGAAGAACTGCTGCCACGCTGGAGTTCAACCGTGTTCGATGCATCACTGCAACTGCATGCCTCGGACAGGGAAAGCGGGCGTGAAGTGGGTCATGACGAGCTTGAACGCGTCTTGTCCGCCGGCGCACGAGACGCAATTTACATTGGAGCACGCATTGCCCTGTCAGAGTTTCTCGCGGGCGGTCTGGTGGATGCCCCGTATGTGCTGGACGAACCCTTTGCCCATTTGGACGATCAACGCTTTGAACAGGGTATGGACCTGCTCTTGCGTCAGGTGGAGCAGGAGAGGCAGGTCATCCTGATGACCTGTCACGCTGAGCGTCACCAGGGCTGGCTGAGAAACCTTACCGGAGATCGACGTGCGAAGGTGAATGTGCTGGAGGTGAATGCGTGAAACTTCGGTTCCTGCAGACAAGCGACTTTCACCTCGGGGGTGGAGTGCTACCATCCGGACACGGTTTTCAACATGAAACCGTCCGTTTGCGACAACGGGAAGAACGTGAAGCACTGGAACGAATTGTAGAGATCGCACAACGCGAGAGCGTAGACTGTATACTGATACCGGGTGATCTATGGGATCATGAAGCGGTCTCATTCGCCGTTGCCAAACGTATCATGGACCTGTTTTCCGCATTGTCGCCGCTTCCTGTACTGGTTGTTCCCGGAAACCACGACTTCATGGGTGTGGACAGCCCCTATCACCCTCACATCGCGCAGCAGCATGGTTATGCCTGGCCGGACAATGTCCATATCATTCGCGAGACGAAATGGCGCAGCATCCAGCTGCCTGAATTGCCCGGAGTGCAGTTTATCGGCCGTGCAACCGGTTCGAATGTGAAGACGGACGAGCGGTACCTGCGTGAGCCGATGCCGTTGGACGAAGAATCACTGCATGTACTACTATTTCACGGCTCCCAGCTTGAAGGCGGTGGTCGGTCGGTTCCGTCAGGGCAAAAGGTTACGGCTCCATTTGATACGAAGGAAGTCATCGAATCGGGTATCGATTGGGGGGCATTTGGGCATTATCACCATCAACAGGTTCTGCGTTCGCCTGATGAACGGCTGGTCGGGGGCTATGCCGGTGTGCCATTTACCAGGAATTTCCGGGATTCGAACGAAAAGGGAGTCATAGTTGCTGAACTGGAGAAGGGCGGGGTTCACGAAGGCAGCTATCAGTTTATTCGTACCGACTTCAGGCGTTACATTCGTGTAGAGGTGAATCTCTCAGGTGCATCCGATGAACCTGAAGCACAGTCACGTATGGCTTCCGCCGCCAAAACAACGAGATGCACAGAGCAGGATCTCCTGCAAATCCGTGCGACGGGGCGATTCGGTGCCGGTTCATTCTGGAAGCCGGAATGGACAGGCGATCCCATTGCGTTCGATGTTGCGATCGATACTTCTCGTTTGCAGTCGGGTTTTTCAATCGAGAATGCACTGCGAGAGGCACCCGAAGGAAGTGCGTTGGGGGAATTCCTGACGAGGATGAAAGCCCGAATCGACGAAGCGCGACAGAATGAACAGACGGTTAAAGCCGAACGAATGCAACTGGCGGCTCAATTCGGGTACGATGCATTTATGGGTGAAGCTCCGAGATTAAAGGCAGAGGGGATCGATCTGGTCGCTGAAGTGACAGAGATTCACCCGGCCGATGAAGAGTACGGCGATTGATTGACGTGCTGAGGAACAGGTTCCATGCTTGACACGAGACTGCAGGAACTGACCAGGGGGTCAGGAGGCAAACTGAAACAGCTCCGGAATATGTTTCTGACCGGGCTGCTTGTCATCGGACCTCTCTCGATTACCATCTGGATCGTGGTCTACCTGTTCAAACTTGCCGATGGTGTTCTGGGCCGCCCGATTCAACTTTTCCTGGGTCGAGTTTTACAGATCGAATACTTCATCGAGAACCGTATTTACGGTGTAGGTTTGGTCGCGCTAATCCTGATTATCCTCCTCACCGGGTGGTTGGCACGGCTATACCTCGGTGTGAAAGCAGTCAAGGTAATCAATAACATGATCGGCCGTATCCCGCTGGTGAACAAGGTTTATATTGCGATCGTGCAGATTTCGGAAGCTTTACTTGGGGGGCAAAAGGATGTGTTCAAAACGCCGGTTTTGATCGAGTTCCCCAAACCAGGCACATACAGCGTGGGGTTTATTACACAGGATACACGAGGCCCGATTCAAAACGCCCTCCACAAAGATGTGATCAGTGTATTTGTGCCCACGACTCCCAATCCAACATCCGGGTATCTGCTGTTCGTTGCGAAGGACGAAGCCGTCGGTTTAAACGTGTCGGTAGAAGAAGCGCTGAAGTTGATTATTTCAGGCGGTGCTGTTGTGCCGAATGTTAACCGCAATGCCCACGAAGTCGCAAAGGAACTGGGATTGCAAGCCGTCCCACCACAGGATGATCATCAAACGTCTGATGAACCGTGAAACGGGCGCTGTCGATTCTTGCCGTAGTTTGGACCTCACTCGCATGGAGCCTGCACGTATCCGCAGCTGTACAAGACAGCCTCGCATTGCGTTTCAACCAGCAGTTGGACACCCGCCTGTGGACCCTTCGCGGAGCCATGCACCCTTCGACGTCGATTTGGCAGGTTGATGCCCGATTGAGAAATGAAGTCACACAACGCAAACTACCCGGTTTTGAAGAACAGTGGAAAAACGACCATGAACTGGAGCTGAAGGCGGTTCGTCAACTCCCCGCTTCGTTCGACCTGTTGATCAATGCGGGAGGACAGAGTTTTCGTGACCGTGCGGCCGCGAAGGTAACTCAACGCGGGCAGGCCCATTATTTACCTTATTACAACGAGTTGGAGTTTCCCGGTCCGCCGCAAATCAGTGGTGACGATACCCGTATCGACAGGGCGCATTTTCGTGCAGGTCTGCATTGGGAGCCAAATGATGAGTTCGAAATTGAAGGAGTGGGGGGACGCTCATGGGATCGTCAAATACCCGGTTCAGGCGCGGGTCCATCTCTTGCCGGCAGGTTGGCCTGGATTCATGAAGGGGAAGATTCGCTCGGGATAAACGGCAACGGTCGCCTGGATTCGTACGGGCAGCGGCAAAACCATGAAGCAGATGTGCAATTCGCCTATCGCAGGCGATTCGGTGACGCGGCGAATCGTTTGCGCGCGGCGTACACAACCTATCGTAATGACTTGTTTATCAATAATTCCGGGACGGTGGTCAGCCGTGAACAGGACGATATCCGCGTGGATAACGTTCTGAGTACCCCTTTGGACTATGGATTCCGTGGCGTCTATACATTCGGTCTGCGTCAGTCGAATGTTCGCTACCGCGGCGGCGGACCGGACGCCGGGATCGAAAACGATCTCAACCACAGGTTTTCACTGGTACGAATGCTTGGTGCAATTGTCGGAGAATTGTACTACAAGTTCGCGTTTGAGGATCGTGAATACGGCGGCAGCCTGATTCTTGGACGCAAACAGGGAATCGGCGCTCAAGGTATTGCTGCTTTTGATCAGGATACGCTGCGGATCTCCTACAGTACGGATAAGCTGACCTATGATTCACCTGATTCCCTTGAACGGTCTGACCGGGATCGTCTTAGACATCATGTTGTGATGAACTGGTCCAGGTCGTTCGATGAAACCACTCTCATGCGTGTCGAAGCGTCCGTGTCGCTGGATCACCTGGTGTACCTTGAGGCGGAACGGTCGAGCGATAACCGCTGGAACCGGATCTTCCGCTTTCGTCCGGAGGTCATCTGGTTGCCCGGACCGGGCTGGAACAACCGAGCAGGCTTTGAAGTGCTTGCAAACTATAATGTTTATGATTTTGACCAACCCGGGAGTTCGCTCGGTATTCGCAGTACCGCCTTTCGCAGATGGTCCGCTCAGGATACGCTTGTCATACCCCTGGCACGAAACTGGCAGGGAGAGATTGCCGGCCGATTTGATTTGGAAGATCGCGGACGCTTATTATG
>WJJA01000365.1 GCA_014729955.1 bacterium | reverse complement strand
CTGCAACATGGTCACCGGTCCCGTCAGCATACCTTTCAAGGGGCGGTCGGTATGGTCGCGGGCGAACTTGGACCATTGCACGGTCATCGGTCCGGGACGAAACACGTCACCAAAAATGATCGGCGGCTTCACCCCGCGACTGCCGTACGATTGCACCCAGCCATGCTTGGTGAAGACATAGCCTTCGAGTTGTTCGCCGAAGTATTCAACCATATCGTTGCGTTCAAACTCTCCATGCACCAGCACATCAAGCCCCGCCTCTTCCTGGAATCGAAGGGTTTTTGTGATTTCGTCGGCGATGGCCTTGTCGTACTGCTCCTGTGTGATGGTCCCTTTGCGCAGATCGGCACGCAATCGCCGCACTTCGCGTGTCTGCGGGAAAGACCCGATCGTTGTCGTCGGGAAGGCCGGCAGGTGCAGTTTCGCCTGCTGCTTCTTGATTCTTGCCGGGAACGGGGAAGCACGGCGGGTCATCTCCTCGGTTACGTTTGCCAGCCGCTCCCGTACCGTCGGGTTGTGCACACGTTCGGAGTGGTCACGTTTGGCAAGAGCTTCACGGTTCGATTCGAAGCGTTCCTCGACCTCATCGCGCCGTCCGTTCAATGCCATCGCAAGCGCATGCACCTCTTCCAGCTTCTGCTTTCCGAACGCCAGCCATTCCCTGATTTCAGGGTCAAGCTGTTCCTCGTAATCGAGATCGATCGGACTGTGAAGCAGCGAGCAGGACGGTGCAACCTGGATGCGTGTCGCTCCACCCAGACCCCGTGCTGTAGATTCCAGGACCGGTAAGGCTTTGTCCAGATCGGTGCGCCACACATTCCGACCGTTCACGATGCCCATGCTCAGTACAGAGGAATCGTCAATCTCTCGCAGGACGGCCTCCAGCTGTTGCGGGGCGCGTACCATGTCGATATGCAGGCCTTCACCCAACGATACGGCGATATCCAGATTGTGCTCGATGGTCCCGAAATAGGTTGCAATCATCATCTTCGGACGATCGGCGAGCGGGGTCAGGGAGGCGTACACCCGGCGGAACAGGTCCTGTTCGTCATTGTCGAGATCGAGCACGAGGGCGGGTTCGTCCATTTGAACCCACTCGATGCCCATCTCGTGAAATTCGTGCAGAATATCCGTGTACACGGTCGCCAGGCGTTCCACAAGGTCCAGCTTGCTGATGCCGTCTTCCACGAGTTTACCCAGCAGGAGAAATGTTGCCGGTCCAATCAACACCGGGCGTGGATTCTTTACGCCTGCCGCACGGGCGCGTTCGACGGCACGAAAGGGGTGTCGTGACGCGAGACGAAACTCGGTACTGCGGTCAAACTCCGGAACGATATAGTGGTAGTTTGTATCAAACCATTTGGTCATTTCCATCGCGGTGACGTCTGTTGTTTCGTCCTGACGTCCGCGCGCCATGGCAAAATAGGTGTCGATATCGATCTCGCCGGTCGTATAATCGCCGTAGCGTGGCGGGACAGCACCAAGAAGCACGATCGTATCGAGCATCAGATCGTAAAATGCGAAGTCGTTGCAGGGAATGACGTCTACCCCGGCAGCCTGTTGCAGCTTCCAGTGGCGCCGGGTCAGCATGTCGGCTGTTTCCAACAACTCGTCAAGGCCGATTTTGCCTCTCCAGTACTGCTCACTCGCTTTCTTCCACTCCCGCTTGATGCCGAAGCGTGGAAACCCGAGGTTTGTTGCCTGCGCCATTGTTCTTCCTTCCGGATCTCTTTTCTGTGAAGAGCTAAAAGCTAGGATTGTCGCAAAGGGGGTGCAATCAATCTGCAAGAGCAAAACGTCAAGCGGGAGGTGTTAACCAGGTTCAATCTTTGGGGATAACTTCAAGCGACAGCTCTTGCAGGGCCTGCTGCAGCATGGTTTTGGGCCCGCTCACGAGAGTATGCACCGCACCCTCTTTCCATGTTTTCGTTTGCAGCTGCAGCAGCGGAAATCGCTTCTGTAATGCGGCCATGTCATCCGGATGGAGGCGTACATGGGCGCGGCCCGTGCCCTGGTAAAGCTCGGCATCAAGGCGCTCGCGCAGATCCCACACCCGCAGACCTCGAGCCGCTGAAAGGAAGAGGGCATCAGGGTAGGCCTCCTGCATGCGACGCATCACCTGTGGATTCTCAAGGTTGTCGATTTTGTTGAAGACCAGCAACCGTTCCTCGCGTTCCATCCCCATGTCTTTCAGCACACCGTCGGTTTGCTTGATATGATCTTCGAACAGGGGGTGGGAAAGATCGATTACCTGGCAAAGAATGTCGGCTTCGCGTGCTTCTTCCAGCGTGGACCGGAACGATGCCACCAGGTGATGCGGCAGCTTCCGGATGAATCCGACGGTATCGATGGCCAGGATCGGGTGGCCGGGAGTGACTTCAAATCGGCGCACCTTTGGATCGAGGGTGGCGAAGAGACGGTCTTCCACGTAGGCGTCATGCCGACCGGTCAAAGCGTTCAGCAACGTGGATTTGCCGGCGTTGGTGTAACCGATCAGCGCAACGGTCGGCAGTTCACGTCGGGCGCCTCGCCTTGTGTCACGCTGCCGCGCAATCTTTTCGAGCTGCTTCTTCAGCTTCCCGATCCGGTCTTGAACGATGCGACGGTCCACTTCGAGCTGGGTTTCACCGGGTCCGCGAAAGCCGATCCCGCCCTGCGAGCCGCGAAGGTGAGACCACATGCGTGTCAACCGGGGATAATAGTACTCCAGCTGCGCCAGTTCGACCTGCACGCGAGCTTCTCGTGTCCGGGCACGCAGGGCAAAAATATCCAGAATCAGGCCGCTGCGGTCCATCACTTTGCCGGGAAGTTCCTTTTCCAGGTTACGGACCTGTGCGGGGGTGAGATCGTCGTCAAAGATGGTCAGCCGAGCGTCTTTTTCTTTCAACAGCCGCTTAATATCGTTGACCTTGCCGCGGCCGATCATGGTCGCGGGATCGAGCTTCATGCGGCGCTGGGTGACACGTCCGACTTCATCGGCGCCGGCGGTGTCTGCGAGAGCGCGAAGTTCGTCGAGGTGGTCTTCCACGACCCACTCCGGGGTGGTTGATCCGATCACGCCGACCAGCACAGCGCGCTCACGTGTAACCTCTCGGCTCGTTTCTACCTCATAGCCGGATTGTTTCATGCACCACTCCCCGCCGTCTGTTCGGTCGCTGCTCGACGTGAATCACGTGCCAGGACAGACTCGGCAAGCAGGAAAAGCAGGGCCGCCGCCAGCAATTCCCAGCGCAGTTCCCGCCCCTTCCGGGTTTCATCGAGAAAGACGCCCAGTTGTTCGCGGCTTTCGTACGCTATAAGTGTACCATCAACGGTTTCAAACTGCTCTGCTTTGGTGGAAAGCTCACCTTCAGCGGGATGGATAACCGCACTGCCGGGTCGTGGTGATGCTGAGGGGTCTTCAGGCACGAGGAGATAATGCCCCGGCCAGTCCGTTGCAGTGCTGATCCACCGGGCGCGACCGGCGTGGACACCATACTGCACCGGCAGACGATTGCCACGAGGATCCTCCACAATCGGCGGCGTGGAGGGATCGGCATCGCGTCCCGCATCCCAATACAAAGGCTCTCCGCAATACACCGTCGGTGCGTCAATTTGCCCATTCGAGGACAACCAGGCCGCTCCCGATTGTACCAGAGGGGCAAAGACGCCGGTGTAGGCCCAGTCTCCCCACATGGTGTCGATACCGGCAGGGGTTATCCATACACGACCTTCACCGTAGGCGCTTTCCACAAGAAACGGGGCACCGTCTTCCAGGCGGACAAGAACTCGATCCTCTTCACCGATCTGAAGCGGCAGCCACTGATGAAGAACCGGCAGGTCTTCCGGCAGCGCTTCTTCCAGCAAGTCGTCAATTACCGGGTGTGTACGATCAAGGTCCTGCCAGGAACGCTGCACTCTCCCTCGACCGGACGCCGGCAGGAGGGTGCCCATCTTCATCGGTTCCAACAGCGCACGGTTGACAAAGGCAGGATCAAACCTTTCCCCTGCGAGAATCCAAAGACCTGTACCGTTTTGCACGGCTTGCAGCAGACGTCGGGATTCTCCCATTCGGAGGGCGGGCGTGTCTGCCAGAAAGATCATATCGAACGCATCCAGGTTCTTCCCGGCAGGGCTTTCCGCCCGGGTTACCCGAAACGGATGACGGTTTCGTCCGGACGCCAGGGCAAGGGACACGAGGCGTCGTGCTTTCGGGTCCGGGCTCAAAAGGAGCACGGAACGTTCGGCCGGGATATCCATCACGAAAGCATGCCGGTTGTCCAGGCTCAGCGCATCATTGAATTCCAGCTCCACTTCGCCCTGGAGACGGCCGGTATTGGTAGGTAGAAACGTGAAGCGGGCTTCCTGCGTCTTTTCCGGCTGCAGGGTCACTGCACCTTCCGCAACACGACGCCCGTCCAGCCGTATGGTAACAATCCCTTCGACCGGTTCCGCGGCGCCGGTCAGACGTGACGTAACCAGCAGAGTAACCGGCTGGTCCGGACGCAACACTTTCTTTTCAGGCTCGACGGACAGAATCGAGGCATTGACGACATCTCGCCGGTCGGCGAGTGAAATGCGAACGGTTGTCACATGTTCCGGCTGAGCGGGAAGACTGTCGGGCGGTGGAGATGTGAAATCGGACAACCAGTACACGTATCGGCGCGCAGCATTGGACTCGCTCAGTCGTGCATTGACACGATACAATGCTTCCGCCGCAGTATCGTGACGCCCCGACGCTTCCAACGATTTCAGCCACGGCGGCGATTCCGATGTGATCGGCTGCCAGGGAATGTCTTCCGATTCATCCGACCGGGCAAATACCACGGCCACACGACCGCCTGCGTGGGCGGAGAGGATGGTGGACGCCGATTTACGCATCTGTTCGAGCGGGGTACCCGAAGGGCGAAGAGCTTCCATGGACGCGGATTCGTCGATCAGAAGCACAACATCACCCCCTCCTCCGCTGCCGGAGCCGGACGCCTCCAAAAACGGGCGCAGAAAGGCGGTGGCCAGCAAAAGGACCGCGAGGGTGCGCAACGCAAGCAAGATCCACTGACGGATGCGAAGCTTGCGCATTCGTTTCACCTGCAGGCGACGCAGAAACTCAAGCGTGGGAAAAGGCTGTCGTTTCAGTCTGCGACGACCCAGCAGGTGAATCAGAATCGGAAGCGTCGCCAGTAACAGACCTGCCGCGAATGTCGGAGCCAACCAGTTCATGCCGTATCTTACTCTTCAGTCTTCCAGGAGTTGCCGATAACATAGCAGTATACGACGACGTATGAAACGTGGACAAAGTCTGAAACGGGCCCGAGAGACGGGATCACTGCAGACGATCGGAGCCGTCTGCGCACGTGTTTTCGGCCAGTGTTGTAGCTTGGACTAAGTTTCTTGGATTAAAGGATTTAATCGGAGACTTAAGCTCTCCAAACCGTTTGCATGTGAAAATTGGAACGCATACCTTATTATG
>WJJA01000364.1 GCA_014729955.1 bacterium | reverse complement strand
TGACACTGCAGATCCAATCATATGTTTATTGCTCTGCCGGCCGCCGTGTGTATAGCACGGCGTTTTTTTGGGGGGGAGGAATCGAGTGGGGCAAATTATTTCGTAAGGTGTACTCTGCGCCGGAAGCGAAAGGCTTCCGTACCCGCACATCGTCGCATCGCGGCGAACCGTTTCGAGACGACGACCGGTCAGCTCTTTACCATGTCAACAAAAGCAACAGTCCACCGCCGCCGAAATTGCCGACCCAGCTTTTATCCATGTTCTGCGCGACACGGAGCCGCAGTTCTCCGGAGGGCAGCGATCGCACCTTACCCGAGACGCGCGCCGTACCGCCGCGGAAGTAAAGCCCGAAGCCCGTTCCGATGCGCAGATTGTTCTGAACGTCCGTCCGCACCGGTTCAAGATCGCCGGTCTGCTCCAGGTCACGCAGGATGAACGAGTTAAACAGTTCAACAAACGGTCGAATTCCCGCTGCACGAAACGTGCGGCGCAAAGACACCTGCGCGATCATCTCCTTCGCTGTTTGCCTTCGTATGCCTGTGCCGGATAGAGTTTCGCGAAATTTGCTTTCGTGTGTCTGACCCAGCGCGAGGTCAGACTCAAGTGTCCAGGGACGAAAGCCGTAGAGAAGAAAACCCTTTGCCCTGTATTCACGCTGCATGCGGTGATAGCGCGGTCCGTCATGGAACTGCTCGGTTAACGTACGTACACTTGTGCCGATCCAGCCGCCGTACACGGCTCCGATTCGGCGCCGTTCCACACGTATACGCCCGCTACGTTCCCATCCGGTACGTTCCCGGACCGTTTCTCCGATCAACGGATCCGGCGGATTCATCTCCTGTCGCCAGGGATATTCCCACGCTCCTTCCGCGACCAGTTTCAAACCGGCCGGCAGCTCCCATTGCGCATCCAGCGTCCACAGGTTCGGGAAGCGATCGTATCGCCCCCAGTCGTCATTCTTTTCGTCGTAGAGCCACCGTTGTTGAATGTAGCGCAGGCGAAGGAAGCGATTTCGGTCCATATGCCACCCGACAATCCAGCCCAGGTCCATGTCCTCTTTCTCGTGGTACGCATTGGCTCCCACCCCGACCATCAACCCGCTCGGATGGCGGTATTCCATTTCCGCCAGCTCGTCGGTGTCGTCCACCGCATATTCTTCATGACGGTGCTGCAGAAAGCGGATAAAAAGACGATCGTCATAGACAGGCGCGACC
Organism: bacterium; assembly: GCA_014729955.1. Taxonomy (GTDB): domain Bacteria; phylum Electryoneota; class Electryoneia; order Electryoneales; family Electryoneaceae; genus WJJA01. The sequence goes on along the minus strand of WJJA01000364.1, from coordinate 2,506 downwards.
AGGCGCAGCTGCTGGTTGACATAAAAGCGTGACAGAGAAATCGATGCAATCGCCGCCCGCAACCCGATCGCGTCCGGGTCGGCATACCACTGCACAAGGTGGGATTCGCGGAAATCATGCTGCAGACGTGCAATGCGACGGTCCAGGTCAAACCAGTCACCCGGTTCGTCAGTCCAATTCTCGAGGGCATCCTCAGACCGTGCCGACCCCACGGCCATGATAACACCAATAAGAACGACAGCCGGTAGAAGACCTCGAATGTGTCCTGCCTGCACCATACGTAACCCTGGAAGGAACTCGACAATGGTTTGAATATAAGGATTGTGCCGCACTCTATGAGGCGAGAAGCAGCCCTTCATCCCGGGGTCGGGATGAAGGGCATATGTCGTGATCCGGTCGACGGGATCAAACGGGCGGCAGCCCGGTGGCCTGCATTCCCGGACAGGCAGATGCGGTCGAGTGCATCAGTCCATTCCACGGGATACAGGATGCCGGGCTGCCGCTGCTTCCTCTTTTACTTGACCAGGGCGATCTTTCGTACCTGTCTTTGCCCGCCGCTTTTCAACTCGACAAAGTAGATCCCGCCGGCGAGTCCATCGGCATGGAAGCTGACCGTATGACGACCAGCCTGCATGCGACCGTCCAGCAGCGTCGCCGCTTCGCGGCCCAGCACATCATACACCCTCAGGGTCGCACGGGCAGTCACGTCCATCTCGAAGCCGATCCGTGTGACGGCGTTGAAGGGATTCGGATACACGGATGCGATGCGGAAGGATGACGGACGCACGGTTTCCTCGCTCCGTTCGGGAGCGCTCATCAGGTCACGCCACTGCCAGTCCTGCGGATCGGCCCAGAAGCTGCTGCTGTCCACATGGAACGGGTAGTTGCGGATAAACTCCGCCTGCTGCGTGTACAGGTCGATCAACTCGCTCTTGGCGATCCGCTGCACGACCACCGGATTCTGTGTGACCGATCCCTGCGGCCCGTTGCCGTAGTCGGAATTGCCGGCGTCCTTGTCCACGAGGTAGCCGATGTGCAGATAGTCGCCGGTGTTGTCCAGAGCGATGGTCGCATCGCGTTCCGACTGACACTGCCCCGCCGGCACCGAATTGCTTTCCGTACGGGTGTTCGTTACGTTCACGCCCTTCATCCAGAGGCGTCCGTTGTATTCGCCCGCCGGGGACATGGTCATCCAGAGGTCGGTGTTGAGGAAGCCGGTCTCGCCGAGATCATTGGGAGAACCGTCGGCGAGGGTGTCGCCCGGCTCACTGTACTGGTTGTAAAGACACCACAGGTTGCCGCTTTCCGGGTCCTTGTAAAGGCTCGGGTGGCCGACCATGCCGTCATACCCCGCCGGTTCGCCTCCATCCAGCCAGAAACGGCCGTCCGCGATCAAAATCCACTCGTTGTTGACCTCGTTCCAGTAGTAGATCATTCCGGTACGCAAGGCGGTGCTTTCGTAGTAGTAGTACGGAGCGACCGCCAGGGCGGCGTGCAAGACACCGTCCGCATCGATGAACAGGCTGCACTCGTAATCCGCACGCAGGGTGTCACGATTGGCGGCGGTGGTGTCCGGCATGCGATTCGGGTCGGGAGGGATGAAGTCCGAGATGTTGATGTGGTTCTCCACGCCGAAGTCCCAGGTTTCTCCGCCGTCATAGCTTTCCCAGATTACCAGGTCGTTGTCGAAGTCCCGCTCTTCATCGCCGATGCCCAGGGTGAAACGGCTTTCTGTCTTCGCGATCACGACACGGTCCCCGTCCGGACCGACCGCAATGACGGCGTTGGTCACCGTGTTGTTGACCGTGACCTCTTCCGCTTCGCCGCCGGAGTTGGCGATGGTGAAGCTGCTGCCGGCACGGTCATAGGCGACACGGTAATAATAAATGAAACGGTCGATCTCTTCGCCGGTGCGACCGCAGACGATGTGCAGCAGGCTGTCGCCGTTCGCCGCGGTTTTCGCCTGTACCACACTCGCATCCGGCGGGTTCTGCAACTGATGGGTCGTGTAAATGTCGGGCAGAACATCGTATTCAGCGGCTGTCCAGACGCTCCAGGGTGTGCCCACGCCGCCCTGGCGGTCGTGAAAGACCGGGAATGCGACCGGATCGTCCACGGCAGCGTCGAGGCCGATGGTAGCATAACCGGCACGTGAGCCGATGCTTACGCCTGTGCCGCCGTCACTGAATGCGACACCGGTGCCGCTGGAATAGTCCACACGGTTGACTCTCACCAGGCGTGTGTTCTGATCCAGTGACAGATCGGTGAAGATCATGGTCGCCAGGCGGTCGCCGTCGTTGTTCAATTCACCAAAGGTGATCGTGCGGCCGTTGACAACGTTGTGCTGGTTGTCCAGCGCGGAATTTCCAATGATCGTGGTGTCGCCGACGATTTCATCCAGTTCCAGCGGGGGGTTGACAGGGTCGATATGGGTCGGTCCGGCGGCGAAAACGACAGCGGCAAGACCGAAGACAAGCAGTGCAAACCAGGCGCGACGGCGCATGGG
>WJJA01000050.1 GCA_014729955.1 bacterium | reverse complement strand
ATCTTATTGTTACTATAGTTTTTAAGAAAAGAATATTCTCGCCATTCATGAAATATTCGGGCTAACCCGAATATTTCACGAGTTCAAACTGTGTCAGATGTGAGGCGCGAAGGATGAAGCTGTATGGCAATACCGCGAATCCTTCGCAACAAAGCAGATGACGCAGTTGGGACCGCCCGAAGGGGGAATGAATCGATGAGATTGGCCTGGACACAATCTGTGTCAGAGAAAATCTGTATAGCGTGACATTATCTTATTGTTACTATAGTTTTTAAGAAAAGAATATTCTCGCCATTCATGAAATATTCGGGCTAATTTCAGGGTTAACGGGTAGTCGCAGAATAGTGTTCTGCGACGCTTCTCCGTGCCTCAGCAAAACCAAGAAGAATTGATATTCTTATTCTTATAAGGATACTGGATACCGGTTTGCGGCGGGCAAGCCCGCCGGTTTTCTTGGCGGACTTGCCCGCCGGCATCCTTAAAACGTTGTGGGGTCTTGACACGTGTCAGCGTGGTGTGACCCGACACTCAAAAAGATCTGTGCCGGCACGTGTTTGACAGCCTGTCCGTCCTTCGACCCCGGCTCACAATCTCGGCACGGAATGCGAAGCAGTGTCGGCGCTGCGGGCACGGTCGTATCGGCGCAAGTCCTGCACCTTCACCATTTCAAACCGTTGCAGCATGTCGCCCGCTGTTCGTTCGTCTCCGCCGTGACCCTTGCGCGGCAGCGGTCACGGTGTGTATTCTTGTTATGGGCATATGCTATTAATCGACATGAGTATGCATTTGAAAACCGTTACGTTACAGCTGAAGGATATAAGCGATGCAACGAAAAAAGGCAGCGATTTCCTCCAAGGGGCCCGATCTCGACAGTCCGATGGACCCGCGATTTGGCCGAAGTCCCTGGTTTGTGCTGTTCTCGCCGGATGATGCCTCCGTTGAAGCGGTGTCGAACGAGCAGAGCATGGAGATGGCGCACGGCGCGGGCATACAGACCGCGCAGATGCTGGCCGACAAAGGTGTGACGGTGGTGATCACCGGCCGTGTGGGACCAAAGGCGCAGGACACACTTGAAGCTGCGGAAATCGAAATCCTCACCGTGGCGGAAAGACGCACGGTAGCGGAGGAGATCGAGCGGTACAGGAACCGTCTTGCGGTTGTTGAGACGGGTCGCAGAGCAAACGATTCCGCATCAACGGTTCAAAGTGAAACGGAGACAGAGATGAGAGGAGCAGGAGGCGGTCGCGGAGGAGGCCGCGGCAAGGGCGGCGGTCGCGGCGGAGGCAGCGGTATGGGATCCGGCGGAGGAGGAGGCCGCGGCAAGGGCGGCGGAAGCGGTCGCGGTATGGGCGGCGGCATGGGACAGGGTGGTCGGTGTATCTGCCCGCACTGCCGGACGACCGTGGATCATCAGCCCGGTGTGCCCTGCACGCAGGTGGAGTGCCCGAAGTGTGGAACGTTGATGGTGCGTGAAGGGATGGTCTGACGGTTTGCAGAAGGACGTGTCGCGATGAAACTGGCAGTTGCGAGTGGAAAGGGGGGGACGGGAAAAACCCTCACGGCGACCAACCTCGCCGTGACGCTGCAACTATTGGGTGAGCAGCCGGTTACCTATGCGGACTGTGATGTGGAAGCGCCGAACGGCCACCTCTTTTTGCCCCCGGGTCATGTAGAAGAGACGACCGTGCATACCACGGTCCCGCAGATCGACGAAGCGCGCTGCGACGGATGCGGAGAGTGCGCGAAGATTTGTGCGTATGGTGCGATCGTGGTGCTTCGCGGGAAGGTGAAAACCTTTCCCGAGCTGTGCAACGCCTGCGGCGGGTGCAGCCTGGTATGCCCCCGGCGTGCGATCACAGAGGTGCCGCGCGGAGTCGGAGTGGTGAAGACGGGGAATGCCGGGGGTATCAACACGATTGCCGGGTTGCTCGATATCGGTGAGGCGCGTGCGATCCCCGTGATCAAGGCGGTCAAACGTAACATCGACCTGTTCGATTTCACGGTGCTGGATGCGCCTCCCGGCACCTCATGCCCGGTGATCGAAACCATACGGGGCGTCGATTACCTGCTGCTGGTCGCCGAACCGACCCCGTTCGGGTTCAACGACCTGGAGCTTGCGGTGGAGCTTGCACGCGAGATGAGACTGCCGTTCGGGGTGGTGCTGAATCGTGACGGGATCGGCGACTCGGCGGTGGAAAGGTTTTGTGAACGGGAAGGCATTGAGATCACGGCACGTATCCCGGACGACCGTGCAATCGCCGAAGTCTATTCCCGCGGCGGGCTGATTGTGGAGGAATTTGCAAGGTACCGTGACCTGTTCACCGACCTGGCTCATCTTTCGATCGCAAGGGCCGAAGAGGCGCACATGGCGGGAGGTGCGGCATGAAGACGATCACCGTGGTCTCCGGCAAAGGCGGTACGGGAAAAACCAGCTTGACCGCGGCGCTGGCAGCGCTCGGAAATCCCGTGGTGCTCGCGGATTGCGATGTGGATGCCGCCAATCTGCACCTTGCTGTACCGCATGAGAAACGCAAGACCAATCCTTTCCACGGGGAAAAGGTCGCACGATTCCTGCCGGACCAATGCATCCGTTGCGGGATTTGCCTCGATGTCTGCCGTTTCGAGGCGCTGAGCGGGTTGGAGGTGCAACGGAACCCTGCCGACGACTTCCTTGTAATCGATCCGCTGATGTGCGAGGGGTGCGGCGTGTGCGCGCATGTCTGCCCCGTCGATGCGATTGAAATGACCGAGAAACAGTCGGGTGAATGGTTCCTCTCCGACACCGGGTACGGTCCGATGGTGCATGCGAAACTTGGTATCGGCGCGGAAAACTCCGGCCGGCTGGTGACCATCGTGCGCAACTTCGCGAACGGGATCGCGCAGTCCGGTAAGGGGGAGTTTGTGATAGTGGACGGCTCTCCCGGAGTGGGGTGCCCGGTGATTTCATCCCTGACCGGGGCTGATTTCGCGGTGGCTGTGACCGAACCGACACAATCCGGACGGCACGACCTGGAACGTATTCGCGATCTCACCGCTCACTTCGCGATCCCGACCGGCGTGGTGATTAACAAATGGGATTTGAACCTCGCGATGTCCGAAGAGATCGAACGGTGGATTGATCGCTCGCCGATGGAAATGCTGGGGCGTATACCGTATGATCCCGCTTTTGTACAGGCCCAGTTGGACGGCCGACCGGTGGTGGAAGGGAGCGATAACGGTTTGAAAGATACGATCGCAGGGATTTGGCGGAGGATTCTGCAGGCTTTGCAGAAGGACGGGTCATCCGTGCCTGTTGAGTAGGCTGGGGAGAAGCGACGGGAAGGGACGCCCGCCCCACTCTTGGGATTGCGCCGCTCTGCCCTTGGGTGCATTGAACGCTCTATCCGTTCTTCAGAACTCGCAGCGGGAGAGCGTGGAAACCAGTCAAGACATCGAAGGAACAGGACTGAAAAGATAGGAAAGGAGGGCATCATGCCTGGATTTGATCGCACAGGACCGCGCGGTGAAGGGCCGCTGACCGGCGGCGGCTTCGGCCGTTGCGGAGGCAATCGTGTCCGCTACGGCGGTGCCGGCTATGGCGTCGGCCGAGGAGGTCGTGCCCGGGGCGGCGGACACGGGCGCTGCTTCGGCGGCGGGCGTGGTTGGGGCGCCGGTTGGGGTCGAGGCCCTGCGCGGGGCTGGAACCGGTGGGATGAACTTCCGGTTGCCGTCGAGGACGAACGCGTTGATCTCGAAGCCTACATCGACAACCTGGAACATGAGATGGCGAGGCTGAAGCGTCGTCTGAACGAGTTGATCTCACCGGATAAGGGTACGCCGTCGAATACCGATGAATAAACGGTTGCAGTACAACTGAACGATGCGTCTGTATCTGCCGCGCGGTCTGAGCTGCGCGGTTTCTGTTTTCGGTCTTGTCTCGATTCCCTGAAAAGATAGGCGTTCCGATCAAGTTGCACCGAAACCGGGAAACGCCGTACCTTGCGGTGGATATCGTACGTCTTATTATGGAGAAGCCTATCCTGTCCATGCGGGCACGGCTGCTTGTCATACTGTTTTCGGTGTTTTCGACGGTACTGTTCGCGGCGACGGACCCTCGCGACGAGCTGGACCGTCTGCGCGGCGAGATCGACAGCCTGACCACCGTTCTCAAGGAACAGGAGGCGAGTGAGCAGTCGCTGCTGTCGCAAATCGGCACGCTGGACCAGAAGATCGCCGCACGTCGTCGCCTGTTGAACAAGCTGCAGGCGCAGCTTCGAGGCGCACGCAAGGCGGTGAAGCGGTATGACAACGACATCGGCTATACTCGGCACCGTCTCGGGATTGCCGAACGGAAGCTCGGGCAGACCAATGTCGAGGTCGAGCTGCTGGAGGAGCAGATCCGTGAACGAGCGGTCTACCTTTACAAGCACGGTACCCGTTCGCAATTGCGTTTCCTCGCCGCGGCGGCGAATCCGGGCGACTTGTTGCGTCGGCGTGTGTATGTGAGACGCATCCAGGAGCGGGACCGTGGGAACCTCGAATCGTTGCGCCGCGCACGGGCCCGCCAGGATCGTCAGACGGAGGAGCTGGAAGCGGCGATTGCCGACCTTCGAGAAGCGCGCGAGGCGAAGCGGAGGTCGGCGGAACGTGTCGAGGAGCTGGTCGCGGAGACCGAGGCGGAGCGTGACGAACTGGCCGGCGACCGCACAGAAATCGCAACGCTGCTGGAAGATGTACGGCAGGACAAGGATATGGTTGCCTCGCTGATTCGCGAACGCGAAGAGGCGATGCAAGAGGTGGAAAACTGGATCGCTAAGTTGGAACGTGCACGCCTGGGCGGCGAGGTGCAGCAGATTCGAGTTCATCGCGGGCCGGGCGAAGCGATTGTGCGGGAGGTGGCTGACTTCCGTACCTTCACCGCCGGCAAGGGCAAGCTGCCGTGGCCGGTGGAAGGGGCGATCCTGAAACGATTCGGCATGGAACGCAATCCCGAACTCGGCACCCGGACCGAGAACCCCGGCATCGACATCGCCGCGGACGAAGGCGACGAGATTATCGCGGTGCAGAAGGGGGTGTGTACACGGATCACGTACGTGCGCGGTTTCGGCACGACGATGCTGATCCAGCACGATGACGGGTTTTATACCGTGTACGCGCACCTTGGGGATGTCTGGGTGAGCGAGGGCGAAGAAATAGACGCCGGCCGTGTGCTGGGAACCGTGGGGCGTGTGGCGCATCTGCCCCGGCCTTCTCTGCATTTTCAGGTCTGGCACAAACGACAGAAGCAGGATCCACTGCAGTGGTTGAGATCATAGACAGCACGGACGATCCCGGCACGGGCGGCGAGGGCGACCAACCCGCGAACGAGGCATCCGAAAGCACCGGTACAGCCGGTGGCCTAGCCGTCCGCTTTCCCGACGTGATCGGGCAGGAGCGGATCACGACCGCTCTCGGGCGTAGCCTGCGCAACGGCCGTGTGCCGCATGCGATGCTGTTCCTCGGCGATGACGGTGTCGGCAAGGAGGCGACGGCACTGGATTTCGCGCGTGCGTTGCTTTGCCGCGGCAAGGCCGGCGAGAAGCCCTGCGAGCAGTGTGCCGATTGCGCCAAGACCCGTCAACTGCAGCACCCCAACCTGAAAATTCTGTTCCCGTTGCCGACCCCGAAGGAAAGTTCAGACGACGATGCCGCCGGCGAAGAGTACACGGCCGCCCAGCAGCGCAAGATCGATGAGGTCCTCGCAGCCAAGCGTAACGATTATTATGCGCCGCTGGAAGTGCAGGGAGGGCGGGAGATCGTGCTGGAACACATCCGCACCCTGCGGCGCGAGTTCGCCAAGACATCCTATTCCGGCGAATATCGTGTGGTGCTGATCAGTGCTGCCGACCGTCTTCGCGTGCAGGCCGCGAACGCGTTCCTGAAGCTGCTGGAAGAGCCGCCGGGCGGCGCGGTCTTCATCCTGACGTCGTCGCGTGAATCCAGGCTCCTGGCAACAATCATTTCCCGCTGCCAGACCTTCCGTTTTTCGCCGTTACCCACGCAGTTACTGGAACGTGCCTTGATCGAGCGGCGCAATGTCGCGACGGACGCTGCGGCAACCGCGGCACGGCTTGCAGGCGGCTCCTGGATGCAGGCGAGGGAGTGGGCGGAAGGCGATCCCGGCAGGAAGATGGAGCAGGTGGTTGGGGTGTTTCGTGTCTTGTACAAGTATGATCCGGGCAAAATCGACGAACTTGTCGATCAACTCTCCACGGGTGCGGCGGCCAAAGAGCTGCCGGTGCTGCTCGAGTTGATGAGCATCTGGCTGCGGGATGTGCAGCGTTTCGATGCCGATCCCGAGCGGTACGCCCATCTCGGGCGCGATGCGTCCCTGTCACGGTTCGCGCAGGTCTGCGCGGGGCGAGATTTCGCACGTGCCGTCGAGGAGATCGAGCAGGCGAGGCTGGACATCGAGCGCTATGTGCAGCCGGGCCTGGTGATGCACCAGCTGCTGGTGCGTATCGCCACGCTGCTGTTCGATCACGGCCCCCTCGTGGTTTCACGATAGAACGAAACGGCCGTGCCGTTTCGAAGGAAGGACCAGGATGTATGCCTTTATTGGAAGTCGAGTTTAAAGGACGCCGAAAATGCGTCTATAAAAACGAGCAGGAATTTCCGCTGCAGCCGAACGACCTGGTCGTGGTGCAGGCGGATCGCGGCGAGGACCTGGGGCGAGTCACACTCATCGGCGAACGCTGGCAGGAACGTCTGAAGCCGGAGCAGAGCGAGGAAGAGCCGGCGCCGGAGCAGCAGATCGAAGATGTCCTGCGCCGTGCCGGCGAGGAGGACCTGCAAATCCTCGAGGAAAACCGCAAGCTCGAGAAGGACGCCCGAACGGTTTTCATAGAGTTCGTGCGCAAGCATGAACTCGAGATGAAGCTGGTGGACGCTGAGTACCAGCTCGACCGTAAAAAACTCACCTTTTATTTCACTGCGGACGGACGGGTCGACTTCCGTGCGCTGGTGAAGGACCTGGCCCATCACTTCCGCACACGGATCGACCTGCGGCAGATCGGTGCCCGCGACGAATCCAAGCGTCTCGGCGGGATCGGCATCTGTGGGCGTGAGCTGTGCTGCTCGTCCTGGATACGTGAATTCCAGCCCGTTACCACGCAGATGGTGAAAGAGCAGTTCCTGCTGCTGAACCCGCAGAAGAACACCGGGTTGTGCGGCCGGTTGCGCTGCTGCCTGCGTTACGAGGTGGAGCAGTATCGCGATGTCAACACCCGTTTCCCGAAGCCGGACACCAGGGTGAAGGGGCCGCGGGGGCAGGGGACGATCGAAAAATTGAATGTCTGCTTCGATTCCGCGGGGATTGTGTGGGAGGACGGCACCCGTCATTCCTACACCTACGAGCAGATCGTGGAGTATTCCGATTGGAATCCCGAAGCGGAGAAGAAACCCTCTCTGCTCACATTTAAAGAGGACCCCTCCAAGGCCGAAGAGCAGGCGAAACTGGTTGCCGTTGAGGAGCCGGAGAGCCTATACTCGGCCCTGACCTCCTCGGACGACTCGGAATCCAGGGAGAAGAAAGGAAAGAAGGGCGGCGAGAAGAAGGACCGTCGCAGCGGACGCGGCGGAAAAGGACGCGCGCGGCCTTCGAAGTCGTCCAAGGGCGAAAGCGGTGCAAAAGCCGGATCGCCGGAGCAGGAATCGAGCGACAAAGGCGGCGAAAGCAAGGGATCGGGCAAGAGCCGCAGACGAGGTCGTCGAGGGCGCGGCAAGCCTTCTTCCAAAGGCGGCGCACCGCAGGAGAAAAAGGGCGGCGGCAAGGCGGAAGGCAAGGGTGACGGTGACACATCCGGCGGACGCCGTCCCGGCAAGCCACGGCGTGGACGCGGCGGTTCCGGCAGGAACAAGGGGGGCGGCGGCAAGGGCGGACCGGATGCTCAAGGCCCGAAGAACAGCGGATCTAAAAAAGGCGGCGGGTCGGATAAGGGAGGCAGTTCCCCGGCCTCCGGCGGCGGGTCGGATCTTCCGAAGGGGCGCCCGCCCGGTGTGCGCGGGGTCCGTAACAGACGACGATAATCCGGTCCGGTGACCGATGATAACAGGCAGGGAACCGTTCGATGAGCAAGCAGAGATTGTACCTCACCACACCTCTCTATTATGTCAACGACGAGCCCCACATCGGGCATGCCTACACCACGCTGCTGGCCGATGTGATGGCACGATACCATCGTCTGTTCGGACGTGATGTGCATTTTCTCACCGGCACCGACGAGCATGGCCAGAAGGTGCAGGACGCCGCGAAAAAGCTCGGCCGTTCCCCGCAGGAACACTGCGATATCACAGCCCAGCGGTTTGTCAATGTCTGGGACAAGCTCAATGTTGAGTACGACGATTTCATCCGTACCACAGAACCGCGGCATGAAAAAGTGGTCGTGGAGATCCTGCAGCAACTGTATGACGAGGGCGAGATCTACAAGGAAGACTACGAAGGGTATTACTCGGTCACAGAAGAGCGGTTCTTCACGGAGAAGGACCTCGTCGACGGCAAGGATCCCATCGGCGGACGGCCTGTCGAGAAGATCAAGGAATCGAACTACTTTTTCCGCATGTCAAAGCATCAGCAATGGCTGCTGGAGTTCTACGAATCGCATCCGGACGCGGTGCTGCCCGAATTTCGCATGAACGAGGTGAAGGGCTTTCTGCAGCAACCGCTCGGCGACCTCTGCATCTCACGTCCGAAAAGCCGGCTCTCCTGGGGCATTCCGATTCCCTGGGATGAAGACTATGTCACGTACGTCTGGTTCGACGCGCTGTTGAACTACTACGCGGCGACGGTTTCCCCACCGGAAGGCAGTTCGCCCGCATGGCCCGCCGACTATCACCTCATCGGCAAGGACATTCTCACCACCCATGCGGTCTACTGGCCGACGATGCTGCACGCCGCAGGGCTGGAACCGCCGCGGCACATTCTCGCGCACGGCTGGTGGCTGTCGAAGGACGCTGAAAAGATGTCCAAGTCGCGCGGTAACGTGGTCAAGCCCCTCGACATGGCGGACATCTACGGTCCCGACCTGTTCCGGTACGTGCTGATGCGTGACATGGTCGTCGGCCAGGATGCAAACTTCTCCGAGGAAATGTTCGTGAAGCGGATCAACTCCGACCTGGCGAACGATCTCGGAAACCTGGCCAGCCGAATCACCAAACTGATCGACAAGTTCTTCGACGGCGTGGTGCCTGAGGCGGATGCGCTGCCCGAAGACGAGCTGCCGCAGCTGGCCGAACGCACGGCTCACATCGTCTTCCAGAAGGTTGAGGGCATCCAGATCCATGCGGCGATCGAGGAAACCTTGCAGTTCGTGCGTGCCGCGAACCGGATCTTCACAGAGGGCGAACCCTGGAAGACGGTCAAGCAGGACCGTGAAGCCGCGGGGCGGACGCTTTCCACTGCGCTCGAGGCGGTGCGAATCGCCGCGGTGCTGTTGCAACCGGTGCTGCCGAACAAGGCGAACGAGCTGCTGGAACGGATTGGAGCGGACGCGGATATCCAATACAGTTGGGACGATACGAAATGGGGAACGTCGCTGGAAGGTCGCAAGCTGACGCACGGCGACGCTGTATTTCCCCGTGTCGAAAAGCCGAAACCCCCGAAGGCCGGGGAGACCAAGCCGGCGAAGAAGGACGACGAGCAGAAAACGGAAGACGACTACCTCAGCTTCGATCAGTTCAAACAGGTGGATCTGCGTAGCGCGAAGGTGCTGCATGCCGAGCCGGTGCCGAAGACTGACAAGCTGCTTCGTCTCGAGATCGAGGTGGGCGAGGAGAAACGGCAGTTGGTCGCGGGAGTGGCGCAGCACTATGCGCCGGAAGAGATGATCGGGCGGACGATCGTGATCGTCGCCAATCTGCAGCCGGCGAAGATTCGCGGCGTGGAATCGCAGGGCATGCTGCTGGCGGTACGTGACGGCGATTCGCTCAACCTGTTGACGCCCGGCGATGTCAAATCAGGCTTGCGGGTGAGCTGATGGGTGCTGCCACCATCGCACTGGGCAAACCGGCGGAGAGCGGGGAACTGATCCTGGAACGTCGCCGCCGTCTTGCATCGGAATTGTCGGATATCCTGGAAAAGGGCGGTCGCCTGCTCGATCTCGGCTGCGGCAACGGCGCCCAGACCGAGCTGTTCGTGGATCGATTCGAGCAGGTGGTCGGAGTCGATGTGCAGAGCGAACCGATGGCCGGGTCAAATGTGCCTGCGCAGTGGGTGACCGCCATGGGAGAGGCGCTGCCGTTCCGGGATGCGTCGTTCGATGCGGTGATTTCCTTTGAAGTACTTGAGCACGTGGTCAGCCCGGTACGCACGATGCGTGAACTGCACCGTATTCTTAAACCCGGCGGCACGGTGCTGATCTCGGTGCCCAACAAGTGGTGGGT
>WJJA01000363.1 GCA_014729955.1 bacterium | reverse complement strand
GGATTCGTATGCGGCAGACAAATGCCCGATACAGAGAAAGCAAAACCACCGTTACCATCAGCTGCCCTCAGACGGTTCGGCTGCTTTCTCTCATCGCCGGTTTAATTCTGATAGTTCCTCTGATTGCTTTCGGACAGCAGATACTGGTGGCTCCGGATCCTGAAGAGCTGCTTCAGGATGAAGAGGGTGAGGTGCAGAAGTACCTGGAAGAACAGAGGGAGAAACGGGCCGCACGATGGATGTACCAGGATTTTCGCGATTACTACTATTTCCGTGAGCAGATGCAGTTGAATGTGGAGATGGTATTACGTGAAAAGTATCTTCTTGGATTGTTCGAAGGCATCAACCGGGAGATGAAAAAGCGCCGCGGGGATGGACTCTCCCTCAACGCGTTTGAGGTGGGATTTGCTGCGGACAGCAGTTACCTGGCAGATATAGACACGGCAGGTATGACGTTCGAATCCTACGCCGATTTCTATTTGAAGACTCATGAACAGGTACGCGAGGAGCATCAGCGAAAGCTGATCTGGGCTGAAGCATTGAAAGGCCGCCTGTTGCAGGACGGCACCATGGCCGAGGTCAAGCGCATGTTTGATTTTGACCTGAAACTGGCCAATGATGCATATGAGGATGAGGAGTTTGCTCTGGCTGTGCTTCGTTTTGAGCACATGCTGAGTTTGTATCCATATAAAAACGTGGATGACCTTCTCTTCTACCTCGCCGAGTCACAGTATGGAGCAGGCTATTACCTCTCTGCCCTGGAATCCTACCGGATTCTGGAAGAGAAATACCCGGAAAGCGAGTATTTCGTTTTTGCGCTTTCGCGTATCGCATATGTCTTGCTGCAACTGGATCGCTTTGATGAGCTTTATGAACTTTGGATGACGTACAAAGGCGAGACTTTCGGGTTTGAAGTGATTCGTGACTACGACACACGATGGCTCGAAGTGTCAGATTCGCTTGAAATTGACGACCTGCCGAAGGAAACCAAGAAGAGCCTGAAAGACACCCTTAAACATTTGAAAAAGAATGTTCCTTATGACGAAAGGATGGTAGACCACGCAAGCCGCTGGTACTATAACATAGGCTTGGGGTTGTACCTGGGTGAATACTACGAAGAAGCCTTCATTCCGCTGGTCGAAGTGCCGTATTACACGGAAGCAGAGCGGAAAGCCGCCTATCTTGCCGGGGACGCGATGATGCGTCTGGGTAAATTCAAAAAGGCGGTGGAGCCGTTGGAGTTCGTCTCCCAGACCAGTTATAACAAGAAGGACCCGGAGGCGGTGCTCGGCGATCTTGCTCACATCAAGCTGGGCTATACGTATTTCATGCTGGATCGGTATGACGACAGCCGTACAGCGTTCGAATCGGTTGAAGAGGAGAGCGATGTCCATCCCCATGCGCTTCTCGGACAAGCATGGGTGGCATATGAACGGAGCGACTTTCTCGCCGGCGATTCCATCAGTGCGATGGTCGGAGAAAAGTACCCAGACAGTCCTATGGTGTTCCAGGCGACCGCCCTGGAAGGATTCAGTCGTGAGCTGCTTGGCAGGGAGGATTCCGCCGAAGATACATACGAGCGGATGATTGAAGTTTTGAATCATCTCAGCGATGTGCGTCGTCACATGGCGGAACGAAAGATCATCGCCGAGCGTATTCGCGAGATGAAGTCCATGGAAGAGGATGTTGTGAAGAGCAACGATCCCGAACTATTCATGGAATACCTGAAACTATCGGATCATTTGAATCGCTTATACAAACGTGCCCGTCTGGCGGAAATCGTCGAGTTGAACTCCCGCGTGGAAGCGTTCCTGATTGAGCGTGACAGCGTGGCGACGTTGCTGGAGGAGTATGATGCGTACGGCGATACGATGCAGATGGATGAATATAAATCTCTGCAGGGGATGTACAATCGGCTGGAATCGCAATTGAGTAACCTCTATCGCATGATTCAGCTGTCGGGCTATGCGGCGGCGACACGAAATCCCACCGCTTCCCAGCGATTGGCGCAGATGCAGTATCATAATGAGGCATCCGATAGTTTGATCCGGCAGACCAACACGGACCTGGAACGGGTGGAACTTGCTCTTCAACAGGTTCGTGAGGCACGCGAGCTTGCACGCAATGAGGGCAATCTACCCGTCTGGATCGACATCGACATCGCAGCGGCCGACCTGGGGAGTGCGAGAAGGACGTACGAAGAGAAACTCCTCTCGTTGTCCGAAGGGAAGATGGTAGAGATATCGGAAGATGTGGAAGACTGGCGGGAATTCGCCTTGACTCGTTATGCGATTTCCGATGTCGATTTCGACTATCTGGTCCAGCAGATTACCCTGCTGGAGGATTTGAGTGCGAACATTTCCACCATCGATCAGCTCGTGGAAGAGAAGAAGCAGATGGAAGAGGAGCGCGCCAAGCAGGCGCCTCCGGTGGAGTTGGAAGCCGAGGACGCGGAGCCGGGTGAAATCGGCCCGCAGGAATCGGATGTGATGGATCGCGAGATTCCTGATTTTGATGAAGATACCGAGTTGGAAAGCGACACCCTGAACGTACCGGAGGAAGCCGGTCCGCAGTCTGCACCGATGGATACAACCTCAACCGGCACCGGGGAAGAGGACATCGACAGTGAGAGTCCGGAGGAGCCTGCAGCCCCTCTTGAGGAAGCGACGGAAGACACGACCGGAACCGGGAATGCAGGACAATAAGGGTGAAATTGTCAGGTAAGGAGAGTCCCGGCCGGAACGAGTCCGTTTCGGTGGGGATGAACATAAGAGCGGCGGACATGATGATGCGAATGAGGCGAATCTGGATCGCAGCGATTGTGCTGGGTCTTCTTGCAGGGGTCATGCCTGAGCAGAGCCTCGCGAAAAAGAAAAAGGATCGAAAGGCGGAAGAAGAGGAGCCTCTCCAGGTGGTAGAGGCGCCGCCCAAGGGCGACCTCTTCGGTCCAGAGCTTATGAATCGCTGGCGGGAGCTTAGTTCGACTCCTTCGCCTTCCGCCGTTGTGGATTCTCTTTTGCGAGTCGGCGAAAACATCATTCGTCGTTCAGATCGTTACCAGGAACAGGTGAACCTTGTCGGATCAGGTCCTGTATCGGAGGAGAACCTTTACGTCGTCCGCATGAAGGGCGAGTTTGTCAAATTGTTGCATGAACTGGAGATGGAGCTTGTTAAGGACTTCTCCATCCCGGAATTGATGGATGTGCGGGAACGGTATGTCAAACAGCGTGATCAGCTCGTTGAAGACATCAATGAATACCGCAGGGAATTGATTACCCGGACCGAAAACTTCCTGCGCACGTATCGTAGCGACCCTGTCATAACGCGGTCTTCACGTCAAGGCGGGATTGTCGCGAAGGTGATGTATCGCCTGGCGGACCTGTATTATGAAGACGATGATGCGAAGTATGCCGATGCGTTCAACCAGTACATGGAAGTCACAGCCGAGCTGCCGCAGGATCAATGGCCGCCGGAACCCGAGGTGGACTATTCCCGTTCGCTGAACATGTATCGTCGGATTATGGATGAGTTTCCGAACTCGGAATATGTCGCCGACGCCCTATACAATATCGCTTACATCCAGAGCCAGTACCCTGACGAAGCCTCCAAGCGTCAGTCGAAGGATACCTACAGCACCCTGATCGTCAACTTCCCTGACAGCAAGTATTACGCTGAAGCCAACTATCGTGTGGGCGACTATTACTTCAGCGAGCGTGCGGAACCGATGACGGCGGTGACCTATTTTGAAGAAGTGCTTAACTACCCCGATTCGAAATGGTACGACCGTGCACTCTACATGTTGGGGTGGTGTTATTTCCGCAGCAGCGGTGTGGAGATGTCGTACGATTCTGCGATCGCTTACTTTGACCAGACTCTTCAATACACCTTCAATCAGGCTGAAGAGACCGGTGGGATGGATATCGCCAGCCTGGTGAACGAAGCCATCCGCTACATGGCCGTGACCTTTACCCTGGACAAGGAAGAATGGCAGGGCGCCGGCCTCGACAGCGCCATCACATACCTGGAGGAAGACTCCCTGCGTAAGGCCCGCTACGGGTATGAGATGTTGCAAGCGATGGGCGATGTTTATCAGGAGGAGATCGGCAACCAGGAAGCGGCCGCGGAGGTGTATGAAACCACCGTGGACTACTATCCGACCGGCGAGAAGAATCCTTGGATTCAGGCGAAGCTGATCGATATTTACACCAATTCCAAGATTATGGATCTGGATGAGGCCTACAAGGCTCGGGAGCAGATCTTCGAACGGTTCCGGCGCGGATCCGAATGGGATCAGGCCAACGACGACCCGGAGCTGCGTGAAGCTGCCGATACACTGATGGCCGACAACTATTACATCAACTTCAATGTTGCAGTCAATGAGTGGCAGAAGACCGGGTCGCAGGAAAGCATTGATGAAGCGCTCAAGGTGACCCAGAATTACCTGGTGGAATTCCCGCTTTCCGAAAAGACTCCCCGTGTGCAGTATACCATGGGCGCTCTGCTGCAGACATACGAAGAAAACACTCAGTATCAGGTAAACGCATTTTACGCCTTCAAGGACGTTGTTACACGCTGGGGTGACAATGAGTGGCAGGAGAATGCCGCTACACAGCTTGTTCGTATTTCACTGGATCTTGTAGACCGGGAGAAAGCCGGCGAAGAAATCCCCGAACCGACATTTGTTGTCCCCAAGGAAGGCGAGTCGCGGGAAGTGATGCAGATCGATCAGCCGGGCGAAGAAGCAGCGCAGGAGACGGGAACTCCTGCGGGAGATGTTGCGCCGGAAGAGGGCATGGGAGGTGAAATCCCGCCGTCCGAGGAGAGCGGTGCTGACGCCGTTGCCCCCGAGGAGACCGGCGAAACAGGCGTGGATGAGTCCGGCACCGGCGGAGAACAGGAAGAATCCGGATCAGGAACAGAAACCGGCTGGATGTTGCGTGAGGCTCTCGAAACGCTGGCGACGGTCGATTTTACCCCGGCGAATTGGGATGCTTTGTCCGTCGCATGGGCATCGATTGGTGACCAGGCTCCCGAAGACACCACGGCGACGGTCGACGCGGATACTCTTGAGACGGACACGACGGCGACAGTCGACGCGGATACTCTTGAGACGGACACCACGGCTGTGGATGTCGAAGAGGCCGCGAACGATACACTGAATGTTACCGGTGATCCCGCGGATACACTGGAAACTGAAGGTGCTGCAATCGATGACACCCTGGATGTGGAAGCATCCGACGCGGATACATTGGACATGATGCAGGGTGAAGCGGATGCGGATACCCTGGAGAGCGAACAGGTTGAGGTTTCCGGGGATACGACCGGCACTGGACAAGCCGGTACGGTGACGGACACGCTGGATACAGCGGCTTCTGAATCGGATACTCTTGAAACTGAGCAGGTCGAAGCACCGGATGATACGACCGAAACTGAGCAGGCGACGGCGGATTCCGATACTCTCAACCTGTCAACGCAGGGGACTGAGGTCGATACGCTGGAAACCCCGGACTCCGAAGGGATGATCGATACGACCTCGGTGACCGCCGGCATTGAAGTCGGTGGACCGGAGGTTGCAGACACGGTTGAAACGAAGGAGCTGAGCCGTGCAGAGACGATGTTGCTGACGGCGACAGACATCTTCTACGATTTCTTCCCTGAGCACCCGATGGCGTCGCAGGTTGTCTTCAAATCCGGCAAGATCTTCTACGACAAGCAGCGCTATGCGGAATCCAGGAAATATTTTGAAATCATCGTAACTCAGTATCCGAACAGCGAGAACTTTGAAGAGGCGTACAAAGCCATTCTTGACGGCTATTTCCAGGAAGGCAATTACGCGAAAGCGGAAGAGACCGCAAAGCGGATTGAAGAAGCGGGTATCACCGGTGAAACCGCCCAGATTGCCAAGACTCGTAAAGCGGAATCGATTTTCCAGAACGCCAAACAGGCCAAGCAGTCCGAGAATAAGGAAGAAAAGCGTAAGGCGGCATTCGAATTCCGTCGTACGGCGGTCGATGTTCCGGACTACGAGTTTGCCGATGCCGCCCTGCTGGAATCCGGCGTCATCTTCCTCCAGGTGGAGGATTTTGAAGAAGCGATTACCTCTTTCCAGATGCTTGTGGATCGATACCCGGATTCCGAGCATGCGCCGACGGCTTTGAACAACATCGGTTCGATCAACCAGGACAAGTTTGATCCGCCACGTAACGAAGCTGCCGCGGAAGCCTACAATCAGATGGCCTATGAG
>WJJA01000362.1 GCA_014729955.1 bacterium | reverse complement strand
GTGCCGAAGCAAAACCATATAGCGCGACACTATCTTTTTGTTAATATAGTATTTAGAAAAGAATATTTTCTTCATTCATGAAATATTCGGGCTAGGACTGCTTTGCAAACGGGCAGTATCCGGTACTTGTGGCGGGACGGTAGAGGCTTCCCGCCTCTTCTCTTTTTTACCTGCCTGTCTTAGAAATCCACTCCTTGGTGAACCAGATTTCCCCTGAACCATACCGCGCCGATCTCCACTTCACGCCAGGCATCGATATCATCTCCCGGATCTGCAGGCAGCCAAACCAGATCCGCCGAGTAGCAGGGGTCGATCGCACCGACATATTCGAATCCGGCCGTCTGAGCGGCAAGCAGCGTATACGCGGGAATGATCTGATTCAGTGTCATTTCCTCGCCGGGCATTCCTTCTTCGCCGGAATGACGAGGTGATAGAGCAGCAGCGATCGTTTCCCGGGGATCCGCGCTTACAATCGGCCAGTCCGTACCCAGAACAAGAGCGCGACGATCCGACCAGAGAGATCGAGCCGGAAAGGATTGCGCAGCGCGTTCATGCCCTACCCGGTCGATCAGCATGCCCAGGTCTTCCGTCCGATGGAGAGGTTGAATCGAAGGGACGAGGGGAGATTCCTTCAACCGTGCCAGAGTATCGGAGTCGATGTGCTGCACGTGTTCTAGCCGATGAGGACCGTTCGGTGCCGGCAACGTATCGAGAAAACCTGCACCGTACCGGACGGCGGCATCGCCGATCGCGTGGACAGTCAGGGACCACCCGTTTTCCACGGCACGTTGGCAGAACTCTTCAAAGACTTCCAGGTTGGGCACCGGCTGTGCGCGCCATCCTGATTGATCGGAGTAGTCCTCCAGCAGCCAGGCTGTTCGGCTGCCCAGAGCGCCGTCGAGGAATAACTTGATACGTGAACGATTGAGCAGAGGAGTCCGGCCGCGATCGATTGATAGACAGTTTCTGTTGAGGTTTTGACAGCGTGCCCATACCTCCGCACGGATCGGTAGACGTCCCTCCGTTTCTAATGTCTTCAGGTGCGGCCAATCGTCGACGTGACCCGCATCGGAAACCCCGAGCACCCCCATTTTCCGGAGGTAATTCGACGCCCTCAAAAGGTTTGCCTGCAATTCTTCCGGGGATTCCGGCGGGAGAAGGTTTTCTATCCATAGTACAGCGTTTTCATGAAACACCCCTGTGAGTTCACCGGCATCGTTGCTGTCCGCCCAGCCGCCGGTCGGTATACCGGTATCCCGGGTTATACCCAATGCCTGCATTGCAGGGCGATTGAGAAACAGGGTGTGGTAGTCACGAGCATAAAGCAACGCAGGACGTGAACCGGTCACCCGCTGAAGATCGCCGGGAGAAGGCCAGGCAAGCTCGTGCAGGCCGATTCCGATCAACCAGCCGTCTCCCCTGTCCGTCTCTTCTGCAAGTGCATGCAAAACAGAATCAGCGGTATGCAAATGAGCAAGCGGTAAATGCTTCAGCATTCGCCCGCCCTGGTCAAGATGAAGATGGCCGTCAAAAAATGCCGGGAGAATCACTCCCCCCGGCAGTTTGATCCAATCATTCACATCTGAAACAGGTCCGTCGTCCTGTGCGAACACACCTTCAATCCGACCGTCGATGATCTCTATGTCGTGCGGTTGATCTGTGAAACCAATGTCATGACGCCAGACGCTTGCTCCGGTGATCCGTATGCTCACCCAACCTCCATTCAGTACGCTTCCAGTTCACCGATGCGATTCTCAACAGCTTCAAGGACATGCAATTGCTGCACGGCGTCTTTCATGTTGTTATGATCAGGGAACAAAGGACGGTCTTCATCAAGATGCTTGACGATTTCGCGTACCGCTTCACGACCCGCCTGTACACCTTCACCAAACTTCCAGTCCCGGAAGTCCAGCGCCTGCGAGGCAGCGATCAATTCCAGACCCAGCACACCGTAAGCGTTGTCGAGGATCTGTTGTCCCTTCAACGCTACATTCATACTCATCGACACAAAATCTTCCTGGTCCGCAGCGGCCGGAATCGACTGGATGCTTGCCGGTGCAGAGAGAATGCGCTGTTCAGCGATCAGCATGTCGGCGGTATACTGCGACAGCATGTGCCCTGAATACATACCTGCACCCTTTGTGAGGAAGGCCGGCAGCCCGACACTCAACGCCGGATTCAACAGACGGTTCATGCGACGCTCTGAAAGCACGGAAACCATGGTGATCGCTGTAGAAAGACTGTCCAGCGGCAATCCGACCGGAGTACCCTGGAAGTTCGCGCCGGAAAGCACATCGCCGTCTTCCGGCACAAAAATCGGGTTGTCGCAGACACCGTTCAATTCGATCTCGAACTGTTCTCGCGTCCACCGGAGCTGGTCGCGAGCCGCGCCGATGACCTGCGGGGTGCTGCGCATGCTGTAGGCGTCCTGCACCTTGACTTTCATCTTACCGGTCAACAGGTCGGATCCGTCGAGAACCTTGCGAATATTGGCGGCACCGGCAATCGCCCCGCGGAACCCGCGGAACTCGTGCAGCCGACGATCATAAGGCTTCATGTTCGCCCGCAGAGCCTCGAGAGACATCGCTGCCGCGATTTCCGCCTGCTTGATCCAGCGTTCAGCGTCATAGATCTGCAGGCAACCCATGCCGGTGGTGAGATTGGAACCGTTGATCGCAGCCAATCCGTCCCGGACTTCCAGGCCCGGAGCACGCAACCCGGCTTTCTGAAACGCTTCCGACGCCTTCATCCGTTCGCACTGGTAAAACACCTCGCCTTCGCCCATCAGGGTCAGAGCAATCTGGCTCATCGGGGCGAGGTCACCGCATGCGCCTACGCTGCCCTTTTTGCACACGACAGGGGTTATGCCTTTGTTAAGCATATCAATGTAATGACGGGTAATCTCAGGACGCGGAGCCGAATTGCCGTGAGCATGCACATTGATACGTGAAAGCATGGCCGCACGGACGTGCTCAACAGGGGCAGGTTCTCCAATCCCGGCGGAATGGTTGTAGATCAGGTATCGCTGAAAGTCCCTCGTCTGCTCCTCACTGAGCGCAACTTCGGAAAACTCGCCTATGCCGGTATTAACCCCGTACATAATCTCACCGGACTCAAGCTTCTGATCCAGGAATGCACGGCAGGCCTTGATCCTTTCAAGGGCTTCAGTGGACAATTCGACCGTTTCGCCGAAGCGCGCGACTCGAACGACATTTTCGACTGTCAAACCGGTCCCGGTAATCGTTACGGACATGTCTACCCCTTATGTGCTGAAGGTCGTTGCAAAACAACCGCCTGAAGGATGTGTCCTCCAGACGGACAGGTAAATCGCGTCAAGATAAACAATTCCGAGCGTCTTCCAAGAGAATCGAGAGCCCGGAGAATGCCCGAATGGACCTACTTGGCGTAGTCCACGGCACGGTATTCACGTATGACAGTCACTTTGATCTGACCGGGGTATTCCAACTCAAGCTCGACCTTCTCCGCGATATCGTGGGCAAGAGCATCTGCGACCGCATCGGACACACGATCGTTTTCAACTATCACTCGAACTTCACGCCCCGCCTGGATCGCATAGACACGGCTTACGCCGTCAAAGTCCTTGGCGATATTCTCCAGGTTGTGCATACGCTGGATGTAGCTTTCCAGGGTTTCACGTCGAGCACCCGGTCGTGACCCGCTGATGGAATCCGCCGCCGCAACCAGCACACTGATGGGGTGAGTGGCCGGCTGGTCCTCATGGTGAGATGCGATCGCATTGGTAACAATCTCCGGCTCATTGAAACGTGTGGCCAGGTCAATGCCGATCTTGACGTGCGTGCCCTCGGTTTCGCGGTCTATCGCTTTGCCGATATCGTGCAGGAGCCCCGCGCGTCGTGCCAGTTTCGCGTCGAATCCAAGTTCGACGGCCATCAAGCCGGACAGATGTGCCACTTCCACGGCATGTTTCAGTACGTTCTGACCGTAGGAAGTACGGTAATGCAG
>WJJA01000361.1 GCA_014729955.1 bacterium | reverse complement strand
GTCTGGAGCAGAAGCGTGGACTTGCCGACACCTGGGTCACCACCCACCAGCACACTCGAGCCGGGCACAAAACCTCCGCCGAGCACACGGTCGAACTCGGGTGAGCCGGCGGTGATGCGCGGACGGTCATCCGTGGAAATGTCGCCCAACGGTCGCGGCGCCGGTCCCTCGGGTAAGCGCTTGCCCGATGCACGGCCGCGTCCTTTGCCGCTGCCGCCGGTGCGCTCCTCGGTAAGCGTGTTCCATTCGCCGCAGGAGGGGCAGCGTCCCTGCCAGCGCGGGCTGGACGCTCCGCACGATTGGCATACGTAGATCGTCTTCGCTTTTGCCATGCCGGTAATGTAGGACTGCAGAGTCTTGATGTAAACGAGTGGAATGAAACCGCGGGACGGTCCCTGTCCCGCATCCGCGAGAGGAATATGCTGCCCTGCTCCCAACCGAACGAGTATGTGAACCCGGCCAACATGGTAACATGTTCCAGAAGAGCTCCGATTAAGCCCTCCTGACCAATGGTAAAACAATTCGCTGACATTTTCACACTTGCTGCAACCTATCATTGCCCGAAACGGTCCGCCGGGACCACGCTGCAGGCTGGAGGTTCGATAGTCTTGAAGGGTCGTGTTCTGATTACTAGGGCGCGCGACCGTGCGCACACCCTGATTGAGCGGCTGCACACGGCAGGTGTCGATGCCTTTGCCGTACCGGTCACAGAAACCAGGTTCCTGCACCAGCAGACCACGCCGGAGGATCTCGACCGGTTCAACTGGGCTGCGTTTACCAGTGTGAACGCCGTGATCGCATTTCAAAAATTCCTGCGTTATCACAAGGACCGTTTGCCGAAATCGCTGCACCTCGCCGCCATCGGCCGACGAACGGCCGAGGAGGTTGAGAAGGCATTCGGCCGGGTCGATTTTGTCAGTCCAGAAGGGCACGGCGGACCGTTTGCCCGACATCTCCTCCAGGCTGCCGAACCTGCCCCGGAAGCGGTGCTTTGGCCGTGCGCCGAAGCGACCACCGGCACATTTTCACGCCCCTTGAAAGAGGCGGGTGTCGAAGTCGCCGCGCTTCTGCTGTATCGTACCCTTGCACGCAAGCCGAACGCGCTCCGCAAAGAGCTGCAACCGACCCGTCCGTGGGATGCGATCGTCTTCGCCGCCCCGAGCGCTGTGCGAGCCTTCGTGGACACCGACGAGCCGCCCTGGGATGCGACAACGGTCGCGATCGGCGACACCACCGGCCGTGCGCTGCGACGTTACGGCATCTCAGATCCCGTAATCGCTGCCGAACCGAGCGAAGACGGCCTCTTCCACGCGATCGAGCAGGTTCTGCAAGCACGCACCCCTGAAACAAAGGAATGAGCTTCATGCCTGAAACCCTTGAACTGAACACTGCCGCCAAACGGTTGTACAACCGTGCCGTGAAGGGTGAAATACTGGAAATCCCGCCGGTCTGGCTGATGCGGCAGGCGGGACGATACCTGCCGGAATACATGAAGGTGCGCGAGAAGCACAGTTTTCTCGAGGTCTGCCACACACCTGAGCTTGCCGCGGAAGTGACCCTGCAACCGATCCGTCGATTCGGCTTTGACGCGGCGATTCTGTTCAGCGACATCCTCGTGCCGCTGGTACCGATGGGCGCGGATCTGCGCTTTGAAAAAGGGCATGGACCACAGATCGCCAACCCGATTCGTCATGACGAAGACATGCGTAACGTGAAAAGCTTCGACGTACATGACGGCATGGCCGATGTGCTGGAAGCGATTCGACTGCTGAGACGGGAGCTGCCGGAAGAGACGGCGCTGATTGGGTTTGTCGGGGCGCCGTTTACCCTTTCTACCTACTGGATCGAGGGCGGCAAGCCGGAACCGTTTGCGAACGTGAAACGGTTGATGTACCACCACCCCGACCTGTTTCGCGGACTGCTGGATCGTCTCGGCGACATGATCACCGACTACCTTTTGGCACAGGTTGAAGCCGGCGCGGACGCGGTGCAGGTGTTCGACACCTGGGCCGGCATCATGCCGGCGCATGAGTTCCGCGCGTTCAACCTGCCGGTGCTGCAGCGTGTGTTCGCCAAGCTTGATGACGCGGGCATCACGGCGACCTATTTCGCGAAGGGATCCGACCACCTGCTTACTGAGATGAACGAGTTGGGCAGCCGGATCGTCAGCCTCGACTGGCGTACGCCGTTGAGCCGTGCCCGACGCGAGATGACCGACGGCAAGATCCTCCAGGGCAATCTCGATCCTACAATCCTACTCGCGGATGAGGAGACGATCCGTCGTGAAGTACGGCGTGTGCTGGAAGAAGCCGAAGGCAAACCGCATGTATTCAACCTGGGGCACGGCATCCTGCCGATGACGCCGATTCCTTCCGTCGAGATCCTGCTGGATGAAGTGCGGAGGAGTGCCTGATGGCGAGCGGTTACCTGCACGGTTATTCCGAGGAAATGCTGTTCGACCTGGTGGAACGTCTCGATGTGCGCGGTCCACGCTATACCTCCTACCCGACCGCTCCCGTGTGGAGCACGGACTTCCCGGCAGAACGGTACCCGGAAGCGCTGGGCAAAGTGGGACGTGACGGACGGCCTGTGGCGGTGTACATGCACCTTCCGTATTGCCGGCAGCGCTGCTTTTACTGCGGCTGCCATTCGTTCATCAGCAACGACCGTGAGAAGATGTGCAGCTATGCCGACAGCTTGAAACGTGAGATCTCCCATGTCGGCGAACATCTGCCCACCGGTGCCCGTCATGCCTGGCTGCACCTGGGCGGGGGTACCCCGACGCATCTGCCGGACGAAGAACTTGCGGGAGTGCTCGATCACCTGGAAAGCGTATTGCCTGGCATTCAGGGCGGGGAACGCAGTGTCGAGGTCGACCCGCGTGTGACCACGGATGAAGCGCTGACGTTGCTCGCAGATCGAGGCTTTCGTCGTATCTCGATCGGGCTGCAGGACCTGGATCCGGATGTGCAGAACGCGGTGAACCGTGAATTCAGCTACGAACAGATCCGTGATTTTACCGGCCGATGCCGTGGGATCGGTTTCACCTCGGTGAATATCGACCTGATCTACGGCCTGCCGTTGCAGACGAGAGAGACCTGGAAACGCACGCTGGAGCGTGTCGAGGGGCTTCGACCGGACCGTGT